>MWYU01000729.1 GCA_002050375.1 Chitinophagales bacterium 62-2 | reverse complement strand
GAATGAAGATGGTTCTGTCATTCATCAAACCGAATGGCTCAATTCAACTCCCGGTCATTTTCCCAACTTCGATTTTGTTAGAGCCCTAAAGAAAGCCTTACAGGTTGAAGGGACAATTTTTAGGTATGCGGTACATGAAAACAGTGTGTTGTGCCAGATTCATAAACAGTTAGAAAATTCTTTGGAACAGGATAAAGAAGAATTGATGCTTTTTATAAAAAGCATCACTACCCAAAAAGGGAAAGGTAAAAATAAGGACACGATTTTGTGGAGCGGACCTCGTACAATGGTGGACCTTTTGGAAGTGGTAAAGCAAAGCTGGTACAGCCTTTATGCAAAAGGTTCCAACTCTATCAAATACATTTTACCGGCAATATTAAATTCAAGTGCTTTTATACAGGCAAAATATAGCCAACCGGTCTATGGTACGCGTAGCATGCCAAGTAGGAATTTTAAGGAGCATGTCTGGATCAAAAAAATGAATGGTTTGATAGAAAACCCATACCGTTTACTTGAACCCGTTTTTAGCAGGGAAGAAGATGAGATGCTGGATGATTTGTTGATGGATGAAAAATGTGGCATCTACGACGGCGGAGCAGCAATGGCTGCTTATGGCAAAATGCAATTCACACGAATGACCAGTTCCGAAAGAGAAAAAATAAGCGAAGCATTACTACGGTACTGTGAATTAGACACACTGGCAATGGTAATGATACTTGAAGAGTTTAGGGAACTGGCAAGACAGCAAGTATGAAAACATTAAGATTTGTAGTGCAATAGATTCCTAATAATCTGCATTCGCCCTCTCTTCGCTTACTTCTTCACCTTCATAAAGATTAAGCGAGTCTTTGTATTTCTTAATTATTAAATCTTTCAAAGTTTCAGGCTGATGTACTTTTACTTTATCCAGGCTAAAGCCTAAAAAACCTATTAGTTCGCGGGTTATACAACATTTCATTTTAAGCATATAATTTCCGTTCTTCAACTTTTTCCAGGTTGCGGTTTGATGCAGGAAATTTTTTTGTGCGGCTAAGCCATAGCCTTCAGAAAACTCTATTTCAATATTGTACACTTTATCATCAATTGGTTGGGTAATACCAAAACGAATATCTGCCTGCTCTTTATATTTCTTAAAATATTTACTGCGGTTGAAGACATCATTGGTCAGCTCAAACTCAAGATGTTCATTAACAAGATAAATTAAAAGCTCGCCTGTGGCCGCCGCAAGACCCGCAATATACACCTGCCCATGATGGAAAAGCATTTCAACCGGCCAAAATTGTAAAGGGAATGGGTATTTATCAAAATTGATATTGGAGGAGTTTACCTGATTTGCTGTTATTTGTATAGCCCGTTTATTTTGTAATGCCCACAGCAGGTCGTCAAGATGCTTATGTTCCGTTTCGCCGTACATGATATTCCAGTAATTTGTCTTTCTCAAGTACAAGTCATTTGCTTCTGCCTGTTGCTGATATTTATTGTTACTGAAATTTTTGTAAAGGATTTGCTCAAACTTTTCCAGTGATTTTTGCCTGTGCTGTTGTATACTCGCGGGAACAAAATTTTTAAAAAGAAAAAATGAATTGATGTCATATTGGTTTATGGCATCAACTGATGCATCATACTCAAGCTTCCAGGTCTTCCTGTTCTTTTCATCAATAATCTGTATAACACTTTCACCCTCGGCAAACCTGAGGTGTTGCAGATTATCTAAGTCACGATAAAGCTGTCTTTTACTTACATTAATACCAGCATCGTTTACCCACTTGCTAATAATTTCTATAGTTACCGGCCCTCTTCTAAGCCTGTTATAAATACGAATTAATCTTTCAATTGCTACAGACATTGGTGTTGATTATAATATGGGAGATGTAAGCTAAAAGTAGAATTTTAATTATGTCATAGTATGGGGAGGAAGAAAGCTTGTTTCTTAATTGGCGCACTTTAATATAATGCAAGACCCGATCAGTTTGTGCAGCAGGTAAATTTTGATATTGATTTGGTGTAAGGATAGTTTGCCTTTCTAAAACAGTTTAGAATTGATTATTACCATTCATTAGCTTTTTTCAAAACTTCTTCTTTCAAGCTGTTAGTAAACCGGAAATTTTGCTTTTCAAGTTGAGAAAGCATTTGAGCTAAAGATGTAATAAGGCCTTTTGATTTGGCTAACAAAAGAATTTGCAAAGTGCCTGCTATTTTTATATGTAAGCTTTCCGCCAGCTTCCTGCCTTTCTTCTCATCAATAATCAAAAGACAGTTGTCTGTTTCTAAGGCAAGTGCAATAGCAGAAGCTTCCCCTTCATCCACTATTTGTTGAAGCTCTGCTTTCTTTTTTGGATATTGTAATTGTTGAATAATAATCCAATTTGGTAATGATTTACCAAATTCTGTTTCCACTTCTTTCGTAATCAGGATAGATGAAAATAACTGATGCAAAATATTCAGTTGATTAATTCTTTCAAGTGCAATTAAACAACTCGTATCGGAAATAATAATTTTATCAATCAAGGAAGTTTGTATTTAAATCCGAGGCTGTTTCACCAAATATAGAAACGCCGTATAAACCAACTGTTTCTATAAATTCCCGCTTGGTTATACTCACAAGTGCTGCTGCCTGACCGGAAGAAAGAATACCTTTTTCAAACAAAATAGCTGCCACGGCCATTTTCAATTCTTTTTCATTCACTTCTTCAGGCACTTCTAATGAAAGGGTTTTCATCTTTCAATTTATTTTCGTGAAGTTAGGCTTAAGTTCTGAGTATGCTTTAATATAGTGCTGCAGTTAAGAGAGTCAATGCAGCAGGTAAATTTTGATATTGATTTGGTGTGATCAGATATTTGATGCTTGCAGGATAGTTAGCATAAAAAAGCCATTGCATCATTAGTATTGCAATGGCTTTTAATTTAGTAGCAATTGGAGCTTTATCCTACCATAAAACCAGCTTGCCAATCTCCCCACATCATTAATACTTTACCTGCTTTGTCGATTGTAAAAGTCATCTTCTCAGTAAAAGCCGGGGCTTTAGAGGGCTTAACTTTTACCCGTAAAACATCTTCTGCTTCCTTATAAACTGTGCCCCATTGGTTCCATGTTTTATTAAAAATAATGGTAACCTCATTTTGTCCGGGAATACTATATAAACTATACTTTCCGGCTTTAAGTTGCTGACCTTCTACTTTTGCATCTTTGTTTATTTCAAATGTAGTTGCCTCGTTGGCTCCTGTTCTCCAAACTTTGCCGAAAGGAGCAATGTCTTTTCCTATAGTACGTCCCTTAACTGAGGGTTGACTGTAATCTATAGTAATGGTAAGACCTTTGGAAGTAGTTTCAGAAACTTGTGCAGGCGGACTTGGACGTTTTGATTTGTCTTGTTGACCAAACACTCCAGTAACTAATAACAACAGGCATGTAAGCAGAGAAAATGATAATACTTTTTTCATATAAAATTTAGTGATTTGATTAAAAAATGGTGGTTAAGTTTATTGATAAAATTTATTTTATTATTTGCCAATCTGGAGAGGAAGCAAGTCTGCTGCAGAGCAACTAATCAGCGATAAGATCAATGGGGATAAAGCAATAGTGTGATTTTAAAACCTAACCGCAGGGCACTTTAAACCTTTGGACTTGTCAACCAGCCCTTGCTTTACTATTGAAACTTCATAAGCCCCGCGTGAAGCATTATACTTACTTAACGATGAAGCTGTAGCATCGTAGCTGAAAGTTAGCCGGTACCCATTTTGCTGAAATCCTACCATTGGTATAATTGCATCGCTTACCCTGTAATATGTACCCACAATTAACTGTGTATTTCCATCGCCGCTAAGGTCTCTTTGTGCATTTACACCCGCTACATATTCTGTTGCAGTGCTCATTTTGCTTACATAAACATTGGGGTTTACAATCCATGCATCGCTAGCCCTGAAACTTCCATTTAAGAACAGAGTATATCTTCTTGCTATTCTTGCATCCATTACGTCAGTGGCAAAAAAAGACTCTCTGGGGCGGTTGATATTTGAGACACTAATACCTGCATTTAAATAGGTATTTTCGTTTGGATAATAAGCATAGTTTAATCCGGCCTGCAACGAAAAATAATTGATTTGATTAATACTAAAAGCTTCACCGCTGGGTGCTGCAAGATCGAAGAATTTGCCATTCCATTGGTTATCGAAAGTAAGCTTGGCAAAATCAACTCTTTTGTTAACCCAGCCTACATTAAATCCGGCACTTAACAAACTTGCCAATCCTAATGCCTGGTGGTAAGCCACCGATCCAAACGCACGGGTACTTGTAAGGTTTCCCGATCCTGCAACATCCCTTAATAATGCACCTCCAACTCCAACCCAGCCATTTTCGAACCTATCGCCAAACAACTGTGCATCTCCAAATGCTCTCATCGTTTTATAAGGATTGTTGGTAATGCTTGCCCATTGGTTCCTGTAATTAATTCCCAGACGATAATCGCCATCTGGTATAAAACCGGTATTTGCCGGGTTAACTAATAGCGGTGAATTAAAATATTGGGAAAAATGAAGGTCTTGAGCTGAAGCAGTATGCAAGCTAATTACTATTATTAAAGCAACACTATAAATAAGTTTTTTTGCCATTCTCTTCGTTATTTCAGTCTTTATAATAAAGTGATATCGCCCTTTTTCGTAAATCGGGTTCCATCCCCGAATTCTACATCAAGTATATAATTGTAAACTTCCTTAGGTTGTAAGCTGCCTTTATAAGTTCCATCCCAACCCTGGCTCCGGTCACCTGTTTGATATACAACTGCTCCCCACCGGTTATAAATTCTCCATGTCATTTTTGTAATGCCATATCCGCGTACAAATACTTTATCATTAATACCGTCGCCGTTAGGGGTAAATGCATTTGATACATCTAATAGAGGAATAACCTTGGCTTGTATATCCTGGCAAGTTGTATCCCTACAACCAATATCGTTAATAGCAACCAGGCAAGTGGTAAACTTTTTGGTTTCATTAAAAATATGCCTGATAGACGTTGTCAAAGTCGTATTTAAGGTATCACCATCTCCAAACTTCCATATATAACGTGTAGCTCCTATAGAACTATTTAAAAAATCAACGGGTGTATTTTCCTGAGGCGGATTAGGCGAATAGGTAAAAGATGATACAGGTTTGCCACCCACGGTAATCGTAAAACGCGCACTATCTTCACCATTACAGGTAGCAGAGTCAACTGCTCTTAACCTTATTGTATAAGTACCCGGCGTTGGATATAAATGTGACGGGCTGGTTGCAGTAGAAGTTGTGCCATCACCAAAATCCCAGAAAAATTGCTGGCCGCCTGCAGAGGTATTATTGATTATTGCATTATAAGGCGCACACCCACTGGCAGGTGTTCTGAACTGAGCCTGAACATTAGGAGAAATCCTTACCTCCCGAACAATGGAATCCGGTTCATTACAAAAATTCGTATCTATTAAAGTCATTCGTACGGTATAAGTTCCTGTACCGGGAAAAGTATGGGTTATAGGTTGAAGCCCGGTTATTACAGGTGGTGTTTTATCACCAAAATCCCAGCGGAAAGAAGCGCTTGAAAAGGGCTTGCCCGTTGCTACCGTAGTATTATTATTAAACTGGTATGCAGTGGATTGGCAGGGAGGTAATTTAACAGGTGTAAAACCAAGTATGGCTTCATCATTCCTTACTCTTATAGTTGTATAAGCTGAGTCGGAAATATTACAGCTTGAACTGTCAATAGAAACAAGTTTTACAAGATATGAGCCCACATTATTATAAGTATGGCTGGTGCGCGGCCCTGTTGTAGTAACGTCGGCAGTGCCATCACCAAAATTCCATCTGTAAGTTTTTCCACTGGCAACAGTGTCGCTAAAATCAACGGTAAGGGGTACGCACCCTGAAGTATCTCTGGGTACACCATTAATCGTTGACTGAATACTTGCGGCAATACCTGCAAGATTAAATGCTATTTTAACAGCTGCAAGGTTACAATCCCGTGATCCGTTGGTAGGCGACCAAACGCCTGGTGTAGTTGGAAAAGCTGCGGTTCGTCCGCAGTTAGCACACATAGCCTGGTAAATAACTCCTTGCCTGTCAAACCGGCTTGTGCCTCCATCTACGTGTTCTCCGCCACCGTTTGTGCTAAACTGGCCAAAGAAACTTCCATATAACTGCCTGGTAGCATTTTTTTCGAGCACAAAGAAGTAAAAGTCACTTCCATCAGTAGTTCTTTGTATGGCATCAGGGGTAACCGAAAGACCGGTAGTTCCGGAATTAGGATAAGCTGCACTTTGAGCATTATTAATTTCACCACCCCACCCTGAAACATACACATTCTCGCACCTGTCAACTAAAAATGCAATAGGAGAGATGTTAGGAGTGGGACTATTAGTACCGTAAACAGTTGAATATTCGTAACCTGAAAGATCGGGTTTAAGCTTAGAAATAAATTGCTTTCCGCCTGGCTGGGAGAAGGTAGCATTGAAAACAGGCCATGATCCGGTAGTGGTTCCCATTATATAAGGGTAACTGAATTTATCGAACTGTATTCCATATAACATATCGGCCCCATTTGTACCAAAGTAACCTGTCTTAATTAAACTGCTTCCATCGTTGCTTACTATAGAAACGAAGCCGTCGGAAACACCTCCCTGAAATGTAGGACTTATAACACCGGCTTTATCGCCAGGCAAATTTGAACTAACTGTATTTCCACCGATATATAAATTGTTAGTGGAAGGATTTAACGCTAATACAAAAGCAGCATCATCATTATTACCACCAAGAAAACTGCTGAAAATAATATTGCTAAGATCGGGGCTTGCTTTTATCACAACTCCATCCTGCCTGCCACCTCCGTAAATAGCCTGAAAAGCGCCGGGGGTAACGGGAAAGTTTTGAGACTGGGTACTTGAGGCAAGGTAGATATTGCCCGAACCATCTAATATAACCTCGCTTCTTGAGTCGTCCCCATAATTTCTACGGAGGGATTCTGCACCACGGGGATTTGCATATTTAGGACGGATATTTACACCATCCTTGGCTGTTCCGCCAATTTTACGCGAACCAATTAAAGCAGAGCCTGTAGCACTTAGCTTAGCAAGAACAATGTCGTAATCGCCGCCACTGCCAACAGTTGGAGCAGTAGTGGGAAAGTTTGTTGAGTTAGTTCTTCCACCGATAACAAGATTTCCCTGGCCATCTACAATTAAACTGTGAGGGTGTTCATTTCCCGCTCCACCAATGTAAGTAGCATAAATCCGGTTGTTTCCATTAGGAGAAAACTTCATAATTCCAATATCATATCCTCCAATACCTTCTTCATCACTTGATCCACCGGCATAAGTTGTTTGAAAAGCGCCGGGGTTTGTTGGAAAACCAGCGCCAAAAACAATACCTCCGGCATAAAAACTTCCGTCAGGTCCGTAGGTAGCGGTATAACCCCAGTTATCAGCAGTGCTTCCGCTAAAAGTTGAAAAGATAAGTGTAGGGTCTATAACCAATATTGCATTCTTATTATAATTATCTAAAGAGAATTGCACTGTTTTACCAGTTACTTTAAAACGGCAGTTCACTTCTTTTTTTACACCGTTTATCACCTGGTAAGCGTAAGGGGCAAGTTCCCTGGTTTCGCCAACAGACGTTGTGATTACCAATTGCTCATTCTTTACCTGCAGTTTCTCAACTCCGTCGTACTTCATTCCAATGCGGCTTATGTCGGCTAAAGGATTTACAATGATGTCGTATTTGAGCTTGCCGTTGTTTGTGTAATACCTTACATCAACGCCCTGGTAAAGATTATTGTAAGTGACGGCCTGAAAGGTTTTGACATTAGTCTTCCAATCTGCGGGATTGCTTCCGATAAAATAGTTGCTATAAGTATCAAGTGGTTTTTCGGGTGTGATGGTTGGGGTGGCAGCATTTATAAACTGAACATCGTATGCATGTGAGTGAACAGTTATTGGTCCATTTGCAGCAACAGGTGCAGGTACAAATATTTTTGTGGCCGGGGTGTTACGTTTATGAATAGTTTCTTTTCCACTATTTTGGTCTGAATGAAAGGAAGCACTTAATTTGTCCAAATCTTCCTCACGGCTTAAAACAACTCTAAAGCCTTTCTCCTGCAAAAAGAAGGCGCCGTTGTTCATCAACCCTTTAAATTTTATTTTTTGATCCCACTGTCCCTTGTTCTCAATAAAATCGAGGTTAGCATATTGACAAGAAACTGAAATGCTATTGCAAAGCATAGAAATCAGGCAAACTAATGGGAGGATTCGTTTCAATCCGAATTTTTTTTTAAGGTACATTATAAATAGAAATAAAACTAATTACTGTTTAGCAGCAGGCAGTGTTAAAGTTGAACCGGAACAAAGAATTAAGAAATCTTACTCCAAACAGTTTTACCTTTTTGCAACGACAAGTAATTTTTTAACTGCAAATTTCCATCCAACATAAGGTTCTCATCCTGTTCGAGCAGAATTTCAGCCTCTTTTTTTGCCTTCGCTAAAATATCTTTATCATTAACGATGTTTGCCAGTTTAAAGTTCATTGTTCCGCTTTGCCTGGTTCCTTCAATATCGCCAGGTCCGCGCAGTTCAAGGTCCTTTTCGGCTATCTTAAAACCATCATTAGTGGCGCACATTGTTTTGATTCTTTCCTTTGCTTCGTTACCCATTTTATTGCCGGTTAGTAAAACACAATAACTTTTTTCGCTTCCGCGGCCAACTCGTCCGCGCAGTTGATGCAATTGAGAAAGGCCAAATTTTTCCGCATTTTCAATTACCATAATTGATGCGTTGGGCACATTTACCCCAACTTCGATTACCGTTGTACTCACCATTATTTGCGTATCGCCTTTTACAAATCTTTGCATGTTGTTTTCTTTTACATCCGCAGTTTGCTTTCCATGCAACATACTTATCCAATATTTGGGTTCAGGAAAGAAAGCTTGAACATGCTTGTATCCATCCATCAGGTTTTCATAATCGAGCTTTTCACTTTCTTCGATCAATGGAAAAATAATATATGCCTGCCTGCCTTTATCAATTTCCGAACGTATAAAATCCATCACCTTTACCCTATGCATTTCATTACGATGAACTGTAGTAATGGGTTGCCTTCCCGGAGGTAATTCATCCATTACACTGTAATCAAGATCCCCGTAAGCTGTCATTGCCAATGTTCTCGGAATGGGTGTTGCCGTCATTACCAACACATGCGGATGAATAGCTGCCTTAGCCCAAAGCTTTGCTCTTTGCGCCACTCCAAACCGGTGCTGTTCATCTACAATTGATAATCCGAGATTATGAAAAATTACCGGATCTTCTATAAGCGCATGTGTACCTACGATCATATGTAAAGAACCATCAGCAAGATGCGACAAAATTTCTCTTCGCTCAGCAGTTTTGGTGCTGCCTGTAAGCAGGCGAATATTAACAGGCATATCTTTAAGTAACTCCCTTAAGCCGTTGTAGTGTTGTGTTGCGAGGATTTCGGTTGGAGCCATCAGGCAACTTTGAAAACCATTATCTGCAGCCAGCAACATGATTAAGAGACCGACGATTGTTTTACCGCTGCCTACATCGCCCTGCAATAAGCGGTTCATTTGTTTGCCTCGTGCAGTATCAGCGCGTATTTCTTTTAGAACCCGTTTTTGCGCGCCTGTTAATTCAAAAGGTAAATATTTACTATAAAGTGTATTAAAGTATTCTCCAACCTTTTCAAACAAAACGCCTTTACTATGCCTATGCCTGTTTATTCTTATTAATCCAAGCCGTACTTGTGCTATAAAAAATTCCTCAAATTTTAACCTGTGTACTGCTGTATCAAAATCCTCTTGATTTTTTGGAAAGTGGATAAGGGTATACGCATTAAGTCTCGATGTTAAGATGAGTTTTTTTAAAATTTGGTTGGGTAGATTTTCCGGAATATCTTTTTGTGATATCATACCCATTAAGGCTAATGTTAATTTACCGATTTGCTTACCGTTAAGGCCTTGAGCTTTTAATTTTTCTGTTGTAGGATAGACAGGTTCTAAAAAGCTTTTGCCTTCTGCGAAAGAGGGATTTAATGGCTCAATTTCAGGGTGTGTGATTTGAGCCTTTCCATTAAAAAAGGTAACCTTGCCAAAAACAAGATATTGGTTTCCTTGCTGTAAATTCTTCTGCACCCAGTTTATTGATTGAAACCAGCATAGCTCCAGTTTACCGGTTCTGTCTCTCAAATGTGCTATTAAGCGTTTGCTTCTTTTTTCGCCAATAATAACCATGTCTTCAATAATGCCGGTAACCTGTACAAAATCTGTTTGTGCATCTATGCTATTAATCGGGTAAACAGCAGTCTTATCAACATGGCGGTTGGGAAAGTGTTCCAGCAGATCGCCGAAAGTATAAATGCCTAATTCTTTTTTCAGAAGATCAGCCTTTAACGGACCAACACCTTTCAGGTATTCAATTGGGTTTTCTAATATGGAGGGAGAGGAGGTGATGCTGCTTTTGTTTGCAGCAAAAATAATAGGAATTAACAGTTTAAGCAGAGGGGATTATGTGGTAACGGATATGAGGAGTCTGGACTTCAGCATAAGAGTACCGGCGTGAAAGCAAGGAGCCTGATAATAATTTCTATTCTTGTTTATAAAATCGACAATTTCTATTCTTGTTTCCAAAATCAACAAAGTCTTCTTATGTAATATTCTTACTGTTGTGTTAAGATTCTATAGGGTTCATTATTGCTACGATTTTTGAGAAAGATGCTTCACTAAATTGGGGAAGTTTTTAAAATGAACAAAAAAATAAAAAACAGATGAAAAAAGCAGTGATGATGTTATGTGCAGTTTCTATGGCTTATACTTCGTTTGCACAACGTGAAGAACAAACGGAAACAAACAAAGTAAGCTTTAGAAAAGACAATATTTTTGTAGGCGGAGGTATCGGTTTAGGGATCGGCGGATGGAGCGGAGGATTTAACATTGGAGCGAATCCTGAAGTTGGATATACAGTTGCCAAATGGTTAGATGCAGGAATTTCCACTAATATTAATTACAGTTCCTTTCGTGCTGAAGTTAACAATGGAATTCGCCAACGTACCACTAACTATGGCGGTGGTGTGTTTGTACGGCTTTATCCTTTTAAAGGATTTTTTCTACAGGCTTTGCCGGAGTATAATTGGATTACAACAAAGCTGAAGGACCTGCGTGCAGGTACAATAGGTGAGCAATTGAAGTTAAAACAGGAAGCGCCAAGTTTACTATTAGGTGCGGGCTATTCAAGAAGGATGATTGGCCAATCAAATTTCTTTACCGTGATCATGTTTGATGTTGGTGATAATTTAAATTCTCCATACATCGATTCTTATGGTCAAAAACTGCCTATTTTAAGAACCGGTTTCAACTTTTATCTTCGTCCAAAGCGGCAATAATTTCTGCGGATGTTTCATAAACAGCAATACGTTTTTGCCAGTCTTCATATAAGAAACCCGCCTGCTGCATCTGCTTAATGTGTTCGATGAGATGATCATAAAATCCTGCTGGGTTCAGCAGAATTATTTTTTTATTATGGATGTTTAAAGTGTTCCAGGTAAGCATTTCAAACATCTCATCTAATGTACCATGTCCGCCAGGTAAGATGATAGCGGCGTCGCATAATTCATACATTATCTTTTTGCGCGAATGCATGTCTGCTACCACTTGTAAATCTGTTATGCCTGTATGCTGGTGTTCCCATCCGATCAGCACTTCAGGAATAACTCCCATAACTTTTCCGCCGTTAGCCATAGCTGCATCCGCCACAACTCCCATCAGGCCTTTTCTTCCGCCGCCATATATTAAGGTGATTTGCCCCTTTCCCATCAGCTCACCCAGTTCTGCCGCTTGTTGCTGGAATAAAGGATTGGCTCCAGCTTGAGATCCACAAAAAACTGCCAACGCTCTGTACTGCATTGCCGTACTTTTTAAGAGCGCAATATTAGCTCATTATTTTTTACTACTTTGCCAGCAACAATCTAACAACAATCTTCGGCCTATGTCTTCCACGTTGCTTTTTACTTTTGTTATCGGTTATTTTCTTTTGTTGTTAGGGGTAGCATGGTACACCAGCCGCAATAGTAACAACGATACTTTCTTTATCGGGAACCGCAACAGCAATTGGATGCTGGTAGCTTTTGGTATGGTAGGTACTTCATTAAGCGGAGTAACATTCGTTAGCGTTCCGGGTACGGTGGGTATAGGCGGATTTGGATATTTCCAGGTAGTGATTGGTTATTTTTTAGGCTATTTTGTAGTTGCTTTTGTATTGCTGCCTTTGTATTACAAAATGAACCTTACTTCTATCTATAATTATTTATTACAGAGGTTCGGATTTACAGCCTACAAAACAGGCGCATTGTTTTTTATAATATCAAGAACCTTGGGAGCAACAGCACGTTTGTACCTTGTTATAAATGTACTTCAGATTTTTATTCTGGATGAAATGAATGTTACCTTTTGGCTTACCACATTTGTTATCCTTCTCATGATTTTATTGTACACGTTTGAGGGAGGCGTTCGCACCATTGTGTTCACAGATACACTTCAAACTTCATTTATGCTGATAGGGTTAATTGTATGCGTTTTTTATATAATGAACCAACTAAACTTTTCTTTGCCTGATACTTTTTCGGCTTTGCATTCGCGCAACTATTCAAAGGTTTTTAATACTGATGTAAAGAGTGCCGGCTTCTTTTTAAAAACAATTATCGGGGGCGCATTTATAACAATCGCCATGACGGGTCTCGACCAGGAGATGATGCAGAAAAACATTAGTGTAAGCAACCTTAAAGACTCTCAAAAGAACATGATAACGCTTAGCCTTTTACAGGGGATCGTTGTTTTTATCTTCCTTGTTTTGGGCGGCTTATTATACTTATATGCGATTAACAAAGGTGCCTCTTTTCAACAGGTGCTTGTAAACAACAAACCACAAACTCAGTTTCTATTAGACGGTAAGAATATTATTGGTGACAATCTTTTTCCGCAAATTGCTTTCAACTATGTACCTCCTTTTATAGGTATTATATTTATCCTCGGTTTAATCTCCGCTTTATTTCCAAGCGCTGACGGTGCCTTAACAGCGTTAACTTCTTCGTTTTGTATTGATATAATCGGACTAAAAAGAAACCAGGAATGGAATGAAGCAAAAAAGAAAAAAATACGGATGACAGTACACCTAACCTTTGCTGTCATTTTCTTTATATGCGTCATGTTCTTTAAATGGATCGACAACAAATCCATCATTGATATTATTTTAAAATTAGCTGGCTATACTTATGGCCCCTTGCTTGGTTTATTTTCTTTCGGAATATTAAGCAGGCGAAAATTACCCGAAAGCCCTGTTGTACCAATCGTATGTCTTATAGCGCCTGCCATTTGTTATGTTGTTAGCGAGAATGCAGCTAAATGGTTTGGTGGCTTTCAAATAGGGATTGAGTTGTTAATATTAAATGGTTTGCTTACTTACCTTGGATTGCTGTTGTTTTCAAGAGCGCCTGTAGGTGAAAGACAGGTTTTAAAAGCAGAAAGTAACTAAGGGATTTTCGCGAACAATGCTGAGAGGTACTTAATATTCTATTATTTCTCTTATATGCCTATTGAAATTATTTCATACAAAGCTGAAGAATACGCTAAAAAATATACTTCTGAAGAAGATGCGTTACTTACCAGAGTTGACAGAGAGACCCGTGAAACTCATTCGAATGCCCATATGCTAAGTGGTCATGTTCAGGGGAGGTTTTTATCGTTTTTAAGCACCATGCTTCAACCTAAATACATCCTTGAAATAGGCACTTTCACAGGTTACAGTGCGTTGTGTCTTGCAGAAGGTCTTGCACACAATGGGGAACTTCATACAATTGAAATAAGAAAGGAAGATGCTGAAATTGCCTTAACGAATTTTAAATTTGTAGAAAAAAATAAACAACTAATATTGCATTGCGGAGAAGCGCAAAGAATTATACCGACACTACCCTACCAATGGGATTTGGTATTTATCGATGCGGACAAAGTGAGTTACATAGAATACTACGAAATGGTTTTACCGCAATTATCAGAAAGAGGTTTCATCGTTGCCGATAATGTTTTGTTTCATGGGCAGGTACTTGAAGATACAATCGAAGGTAAAAATGCGCGGGCAATAGATGAGTTTAATAAACACGTAGCTAACGACTTAAGAGTAGAACAGGTAATGTTAACCGTTAGAGATGGATTGCTATTAATAAAAAAGAAACAATGCTAAAATTCCCCAAGCTGTTTTCAACCTTGCTTGCATCCTTGTTATTTTCTATGGCTTTTGCCCAGTCCCATAAAGAAAGAGTTGTTACATACATCAGTCAATATGCTAATCTTGCCATTAATGAGATGTTACGAACAGGGGTTCCTGCATCTATTACATTAGCACAGGGTATTCATGAAACTTCAGGTGGACAAAGTGATCTTGCGGCAAATGGCAAAAATCATTTTGGTATAAAATGCAACAGTCAATGGACAGGTGAAACAATGTCTCATGATGATGACTCCAAAGGTGAATGTTTTAGAAAGTATGCTTCTGTTGAAGACTCTTATAAAGATCATTCTGAATTTTTAAAAAGACCTCACTATGCTTTTCTTTTTAAACTCGATCCTACCGATTTTGAAGGATGGGCAAAAGGGTTAAAAAAAGCAGGCTATGCCACTAATCCGGTGTATGCTGAAAAACTAATAAAGATAATTGTTGATAACAATTTACAGCAATACACTTTGCTTGCTATGGAACAGCAGCAAAGCAAAGAAAGCATGAGTCTCGCTCTTGCGAATAACGAGGAAAAAAAGGACAACCTAAAAACTGCCGTTTCAAAACTGAGGGAAGTTTTAACCGACGCAAAACTTGCAGTACGGCAAGGATTGACTGAAAAAACACCTTCCTTAAAAAAAGAAAGCTATCCGGTTAATTCAATCTTCAACATTAATGAAGCAAAAGTTATTTTAGCTCCCGGTGGAACTTCACTTTTTGCCGTAGCTGCTAATTACAATGTCTCTTACAAGAAGTTGTTAGACTTTAATGACCTTGAGGTAACCGAGATTCTTTCAAAAGATCAATTGATCTTTTTACAGAAAAAATCAAAGAGAGGTGCAAAAGATTTTCATGTAATTGAGGCTGATGAAGATTTACATGATGTAGCACAAAAGGAGGGCGTTCAGCTATCAAGCGTTTTAGAATTTAATCATTTACAAAAAGGAATGATACCTGCTATAGGTGAAAAAATATATTTAAAATCTCCTGCTCCGGCATTACCAAAATTAGCGACAGCAAACGTTCGTAACAGAAGTATAAGTATGAAATAAGGTCTTACCTTGGCTCAAAATTATTTGGATGTTAACTACTATACAGGTTCACGATAAATATTTTGTACCCTACTTAACTTCCGAAGAAATTGTTGATAAAGTAAAAGAACTTGCTGAAAAACTTAATAAAGACTATGAAGGAAAACGACCATTGTTTATCTCTGTTTTAAATGGCTCGTTTATGTTCTCTGCCGACCTGTTTAAGTACCTCACTATCGAAGCAGAGATATGTTTCATAAAACTTGCATCGTATAAAGGAACTAAAAGCTCCGGTCATGTTATAACTGCCATTGGCCTCGATACCGATATTACTAACAGGGATATTATAATTTTAGAAGACATTATAGATACCGGAAAAACCATTAACCAGTTTTTGCCGCAAGTATATAATCAGCAGCCATCATCATTAAAAATTGCAGTTTTACTGCATAAGCCTGAAGCCACTGTTTTTCCAATTCATATTGACTATATCTGCTTTACAATCCCTAACAAATTTGTTGTCGGCTATGGTTTGGATTATGATGGATTAGGAAGAAATTTGGCTCACCTTTATCAGCTTAAGTAAAATTACCCGGTTATTGCAATGTAGGTTAGGAATACTACGGGAGTTTATGTATATTGTATTGAATATCAGAACTCGTGAGGCAATTTTACACAACCTTGTTTGCCTGTTTTTTAACTGCTTCTGCTTTTTCACAATATTATTTACGTGGAGAAGTTAGAGATGAGCAGGGACATGTATTACCGGCCGTAAAAATAATTCTGGCCTCAAAACCAAACTCCCTCTATTATTCAGGTTCTGCAGGTGCTTTCGGAATTCCAAGTTCCCTAAAAATAGATACCGTTACATTTTCAATAGAAGGGTATGAAATATTAAAAACGGCAGTTAACACAAGTCACTATGCTACTTTTTCTTTAAAGATGAGTAGTTACAAATCAAATTCTGCGCCGCGGCAGCTTTCATCTCTTACTAAAAACCTTCCTTCCGAAAAAACACTACCGGCTTTTGAGTCTGGTGAAAGTTATTCTTCCTCAATAGAAAACCAATTTATTAATACATCCAATTTTTCAGAAACTAGTTTTGCAATACACGTAGATCGTGCAAGCTATAGCAATATCCGCCGCTTTTTAAATACTAAAAACAAGCCACCGGCCGATGCGGTGCGGATAGAAGAAATGCTTAATTATTTCAATATTCGCTCTAAGCACATTGACGACCAAAAAGAAGCTTTTACAGTAAATACTCATATAACTTCCTGCCCCTGGAACAAGGCAAGTCAATTATTATTTATTAACCTTCAGGCAAAAAAAATTAACATTGACAGGACGCCTCCTACGAACCTTGTTTTTTTGATTGATGTGTCCGGAAGTATGGATATGAAAAACAGGTTACCCCTTTTACAAGGCGCATTTAAATTATTAGTTGAAAACCTGAGAATGATTGACACAGTTTCGATAGTTACTTATGGCACTAATGTAACTATGATGCTGCCACCTACAAGCGGAACGGATAAACAAAGAATTATTGAAGCAATCGAAGGCCTTACTCCTGCTGGTTCTACGCCTGGAGAGTCTGCTATTCGCGTTGCTTATAAACAGGCACGAAACAGTTTTATTAAAAATGGAAACAACCGGGTAATTCTCGCAACAGATGGAGATTTCAACGTAGGACAAAATACCGAAAAAGAATTGGAAGAGCTAATAGCTCAGCAGAGAAAGTCAGGTATTTATCTTACCTGTCTTGGTGTTGGAATGGGTAATTATAAAGATAGCAAGCTCGAAGCTTTGGCTAAAAACGGTAATGGAAATTTTGCTTATTTAGATAATGAGAAAGAAGCCGAAAAAGTGTTGGTTGAAGAGTTTGCGCAAACATTATTTACAGTGGCAAACAATGTGCAGCTAACAGTAAAATTTGATACCAGATTGATAAAAAGCTACCGGCTTATCGGCTTCGATAATAAGGAAGATGCAATTACAGATAGCAGCAGCCAGCTTGAAGGTGGCGAAGTTGGAAGTGGCCATTCGTTACTTTCGGTTTTTGAAATTGTGCCTGTGGCTTCCGATACTGCATTTATTAATACAGGACAAACAGTCGGCACCCTAAAGATATCTTACAAATTAACAGGTGAAGAAGAAACTGTTGACGAAGAATTCAACGTACTTAATAATTATCAGTCTCTTGATAAAGCAGACTCTTGTCTTCGTTTTGCAGCTTCGATTGTAATGTTTGGAACGTTATTGAAACAATCAAAGTTTGGGAAAGATATATCGTGGGATGATGTTCAGTTATTAGCCACGGGATGTGCCGATAAAAAAAACCTGTTACAAATGGAGTTTATTCAATTAATAGAAAAAGCACGAAAACTCTACCCTGTACGCAACAGAAAAAAAGGAAACTTGTTGTCTTTAAAATCTTCCCGTTCAATTCCTCGTTTTTGATTATTAAAGCAGTTTTTGCTTTTTGTACATTTGCCCACAATTTTTTTATTATAAGCTTTTAAAAACGACAAGAGAAGTTGATTCATCATCATGGAACTAAGTAAAAATTATATCTTTTCCGAAACAGAAAACAAATGGTACCAACATTGGATTAACAAGGGGTACTTTAATAGCGAACCCGATGGCCGGCCTGCTTTCACAGTAGTGATTCCTCCGCCAAATGTTACCGGAGTTTTGCATATGGGCCATACTTTAAATGAAACTGTTCAGGACATTTTGGTGCGAAAGGCACGAATGAGTGGTTTTAATGCATGCTGGATTCCCGGAAGTGATCATGCAAGTATTGCGACGGAAGCAAAGGTGGTGCAAATGTTAAAGGAAAAAGGAATTGAAAAAAACAACCTGACACGGGAAGAATTTTTAAAATACGCATTTGAGTGGAAGGAAAAATATGGAGGTATTATTTATAACCAGATTGAAAAGTTAGGATGCAGCGTTGACTGGAAACGGGTAACCTTTACAATGGACGACCATTATTATAAGGCCGTAATAAAAGTTTTTGTCGATCTCTATAATAAGGGTTTAATCTATCGTGGCGCAAGAATGATCAATTGGGACCCTGCAGCTAAAACTGCTTTAAGCGACGAAGAGGTTGAGTATAGGAATGTGCAGGGGAAGTTGTATTATTTGAAATACAGCCTCACCCCGGCCCTCTCCGAAGGAGAGGGAGAAAGCCTTCCCCCGTCGGGGGAATTAGAAGGAGGCTTTATTACCATCGCTACCCAACGTCCTGAAACAATTATGGGCGATACCGCGATTTGTGTAAACCCAAACGATGAACGTTATACTCATCTAAAAGGTAAACAAGCTTTAGTGCCTTTAATTAATCGCAGTATTCCCATCATTTTTGATGAGTATGTTGATCCTGCATTTGGAACCGGTGCTTTGAAAGTTACTCCTGCGCACGACATCAATGATTACAACCTTGGCCTTAAATACAATTTAGAAGTTGTAGATACGCTAAATGAAGACGGTACATTAAGTGCAGCAGCGCAGATACACGTAGGCGAGGACAGATTTGTTGCCCGAAATAAAATAGTAAACGAACTGCACGAGAAAGGCCATATACTTAAAGAAGAAGAATACGCAACAAGATTAGGCTACAGCCAGCGAAGCGGGGTTGTAGTTGAGCCACGCATATCTACACAGTGGTTTGTAAAAATGAAGGAATTAGCTGAGCCTGCCTTAAAAGCTGTTGCAGACGGAGATATTAAAATACATCCGGGAGATAAATTTTTAGCAACGTATAAATATTGGCTCGGCAATGTAAAAGACTGGTGTATAAGCCGGCAATTATGGTGGGGCCAACAAATACCGGCCTGGTACGACGAGCAGGGGAATATGGTAGTGGCGGAAACTGCTGAGGAAGCTTTGAAAAAATTCAAAATTCAAAATTCAACATTTAAAATTGAAGATTTAAGGCAAGATGAAGACGTTCTCGATACTTGGTTCTCTTCGTGGCTTTGGCCAATGGAAGTATTTAAAGGCAGCTCAAATCCCGGCAATGCAGACATCAATTATTATTATCCAACTTCTGTTTTAGTTACCGGGCAAGATATTATTTTCTTTTGGGTTGCGCGGATGATAATGGCAGGCATGCATTATAAAAATGAAAAGCCATTTAGCGATGTCTATTTTACCGGGATGGTAAGGGATAAGCAGGGCAGAAAAATGAGTAAAAGCTTAGGCAATAGTCCTGATTTACTCGAGCTGATTGATAAATATGGCGCAGACGCCGTACGCTTTGGAATCATGATCTCCTCGCCCGCCGGTAACGATTTGTTGTTTGATGAAGCAAGCCTTGAACAAGGCAGGAACTTCAATAATAAGATATGGAATGCACTAAAGCTTTTGAAGTTGTGGGAAGGCAAGAAGCCGAAAGGCTTAACGCTCAACGCAGAACGAAACTTTGCAATTGAATGGTTTGGAAACAGGCTGAATGAAGTAAGGGCAGAGGTAGATAATTTATATATTCAATTTAAACTGAGCGAGGCATTAAAAATTATTTATTCTTTAATTTGGGACGACTTCTGCAGTTGGTACCTTGAATGGGTTAAACCAGGATTTGAACAACCAATTGATGAAAAAGTTTATAATAAGACAGTCGAATTTTTTGAGCAATTAATGGAACTGTTGCATCCCTTTATGCCTTTCATTACAGAAGAGGTTTATCACTTGTTGCAGCATAGAGAAGATGATTTGTGCGTAAAGCAAATAAGTAGTATTGGCACGTTACAAAGCAAAATATTAGATGAAGGCGAATTATTAAAAAAGGTTATTTCGGCGCTTCGCGACGCCCGGAATAAAAACCAGCTGAAACCTAAGGAAGCTATAAAACTGCACATCCAAACTGCAGATACGGAAGCATATACGGAGATAGAAAACATACTAAGCAAACAGGTAAATGCAGAAACAGTAAACTTTACTGCCGAAGCTGTTACAAATACTATTGTTGTAGCAGTTGAAAAAGACAAGTTCTTTATTGAAACAACTCAACAACTTGATGCAGGTGTTTTAAAAGAAGAACTGTTGAAAGATCTTGAACACCAGCAACGTTTTTTAGATAGCGTAGTAAAAAAATTAAATAACGAACGGTTTGTTTTTAATGCAAAGCCTGAAGTAGTTGCGCTGGAAAAGAAGAAGCATGCCGATGCTGAAGTGAGGATAAAAGTTATTGAAGAAAGCCTGCAAAACCTTAAGAAGCTGTAAGAAGATTTTAAAGATTTTTGATGTACCCAAGAGTTGGCGGTCGGCAACGATGAACGCACAACCGCCCCAATTGGTCGCCTGACCAACTGTTACTGATCAATAAAAATTCTATTTCTATACATCTTCTAAGGCAGTACCTTTAATTTCTTACCCTTTTTGCTATCATTATTAGTCGCGGAGATTTGTGAATATCATAATCCTTAAATTTATAATCCCCATAGACCTCCTGTATGTGCAACTCCTGTTTTGCAAACATTTCGGTAAAATGTTTTAAGGTAAACTTTGCCACTTTTTCGGTAACTAAATTTCGTATTTCCCCTTTTTCTTCCAGTTGTATCTGTTTATAAAAATTTTCTGCATCATCCCATTTTGCTATTTTGAATTCTATACCATCAGCTATTTCCTTTGAATTTTTTTCTAAATTATTTTCTTCGTACCTAACGTTGAGATAATCCATTACGAAAACACCATTGGTAATCAAAGATTTTGCTACAGTTCTTATAGCATTATCATGTTCTCTCCTGGTGCGGAAATAGCCGAAGCTGGTAAAGAAATTGAAAGCGTAGTTGAAATATTGTATCCAAAAGGGAAGCCGCATATCATGCTGAAAAAAATGAAGGTTTTCATTTTCACTTTTCTTCGCTTCTCTAATTGAGTCGAATGAAAGGTTAATGCCTGTAACATCAAAACCTTTTTCAGCTAATGCCCGGCTATGCCGGCCTTTTTCACAAGCTATATCAAGCATTTTACTACTGGATGGCGGCTGCAAATGATTAATTATTCGATTAATAAAAGCAAACCCTTCATCATCGCTGTGGTGATCATATAATAAATGATAATAGGGAGAACTAAACCATTCCTGAAACCAGTTTTCTTCACGCATACTTATCTATTGGTGCAAAGGTACAGCAGCTAAATAGAAATCAATAGCTCTGTAAAACAAAATTATCTATAGAAAGTTATCATTTACCTTTTAATTTTTGCATTAGGTAGAGTATAAAAAAAGAAGTTATCGTTTGTTTTATAATGCCTGTCGTATAATAGAATTTCACCTTAGATATCATCTTTTTTCAATTAAGTTTGCAATCCTATAATTACAATAATGGCACTCATAAAAAGTATTTCCGGTATTCGTGGTACGATTGGTGGCAAACCTGGTAATACGCTTAGTCCTTTAGATGTTGTAAAATTTACGGCAGCCTACGGAACATGGTTACTGCAACAGAATAACGGGAAAAAAGTAGTGGTTGGCCGCGATGGAAGAATAAGTGGAGAAATGGTGCAGCGTTTAGTTGTAAGCACCCTGATTGCGCTTGGCTTGGATGTAATTGACGTTGGGTTAACAACTACACCAACAGTAGAAATGGCTGTAGAGTTTGAACATGCAGCGGGTGGTATTATACTTACTGCAAGTCATAACCCAAAAGAATGGAACGCATTAAAATTATTAAACGGTAAAGGTGAATTTATTAATAGTGAAGACGGTGCTGCAGTTTTAAAAATGGCGGAAGATGAAAGCTTTACTTTTGCTACGGTAGATAAGTTAGGAGCCTACTCTCAAAATACCACAGCTTTACAACAACATATTGATGCTATTATTAACTTCCCTTTGGTAGATGTAGCTGCAATAAAAAAAGCAAATCTAAAAATAGTAGCAGATGCTATAAACAGTACAGGCGCTATAGCCTTGCCCTTATTACTTAAAGCATTAGGTGTAACTGATATAACGGTGTTGAATGAGGAAGTGAACGGAAAGTTTGCACATAATCCCGAACCGCTGCCGCAGCACCTGATGCAACTATGTAACGAGGTGAACAGGCAAAACGCAAATCTGGGAATTGCGGTAGATCCTGATGTAGACAGGCTTTGTTTTGTGTGTGAAGACGGAACACTATTCGGCGAAGAATATACTTTAGTTGCCATTGCTGATTATGTTCTGCAAAACAAAAAAGGCAATACTGTAAGTAATATGTCGAGTACAAGGGCTTTAAAAGATATTACTGTTAAACATGGAGGACAATACTACCCCAGCGCTGTTGGAGAAGTAAACGTTGTAAACCGCATGAAGGAAGTTAATGCCGTGATAGGCGGTGAAGGTAATGGAGGAATTATTGTTCCCGATCTTCACTATGGAAGGGATGCGCTGATAGGAATTGCCTTATTTCTAACTCATTTGGTAAAAAGTAATAAAAGCATTAAACAGCTACGCGGCACATATCCTGATTACTTTATCAGTAAAAATAAAATTGAACTTGAACAGGGATTTAATGCGAGATCAATTTTCGATAAAATACAGACCAAGTATAAGAACAACCCGGTTAACACTGAGGATGGTTTGAAGATTGAATTTGAAAAGGATTGGGTACATTTAAGAACAAGCAATACTGAGCCGATTATCCGGATTTATGCTGAAAGTAATTTCGAAACTACAGCAAACAATATTGCACGAAAAATAATGCAGGACATAAGAGAAAATATGTAATTCTCCAGCTTTCATCAACGAAATAACTATCGTAGAAAGGTCAGTTCCTACAAGTTTTTTTACCGCTAATTCCAATGTTTTTTCCCTCTATTTTTCTTTTGAACTTTTTAAAAAAGGCATATTCTTGTACCTCTGTTAAAACAAAAAATATTTATGAAAAAAGTTTACTTCTCGTTATTAGTACTATTCATCTCCTTCTGTAGTTTTAGCCAATTTCAGTTCGCAGACACTTACCAGGAAAGTTTTGATGCTATGGGTTCTTCAGCTAATGCTAATGTGCCTAATAATTTTAGGGTGAGCACAAGCAATACTTCAAGAACTGTATCAAGCTTTGCATCTGCTACAAATGCAACAACTCAAAATGGCGGCAATAATTTAAGCTCTACAGCGACTCCGGGTGTTACTCTATCAATTCATCAGCCTTATATAAACAATAACCGAAGAAATTAAAAGGGTAACATGCCTAACAGGATATATTTTGACAATGCGGCTACCACTTGTCTTGACCCACAGGTTCTTGAAGCTATGATGCCCTATCTAACCTCCTGTTATGGAAATCCTTCCTCTATTTACAGTTATGGCCGCGAGAGCCGTCTTGCTGTTGAAAATGCCCGTAAGACAGTAGCTAAAATACTAAACGCCCATCCTGCTGAAATATTTTTTACCAGCGGCGGCACCGAAAGCAGTAATACAGCTATCACTGCCGCTGTGCGGGATTTAGGATGTAAGCGCATTATTACCTCTCCTATAGAGCATCATGCTACCTTACACACAGTGAAGTATTTGTTTAATAAGGGAGAGGTTGACTTAAGTTATTTGAAAATTAGCCCCACCGGCGATATTGATTTAAACGACCTTGAACATTTATTGGCAGAAAGCAAAGAGAATTGTCTTGTTACCCTTATGCATGCAAATAACGAAATAGGCAATATGGTAGATATACATGCTCTTGGTGAAATTTGTAGAAAGTATAACGCGGTTTTTCATAGTGATACTGTACAGACTGTTGGCCATTTTCCATTCGATTTAAGAAATACACCTGTTCATTTTATTACCGGTTCAGCGCATAAATTTCATGGACCAAAAGGTGTAGGCTTGTTATACATAAACGAAAACGTAAAGATTAAACCATTTATGCACGGCGGCAGCCAGGAGAGAAATATGCGTGCTGGTACAGAAAATTTATATGGGATTGTAGGTTTTGCAAAAGCTCTCGAAACGGCCACTACTAATTATGAAAAAGACGCAAGCTATATAAAGAGTATTAAGTTGTACATGATGGAACAAGTTAAAAAAAATATTACCGGTGTAAGCTTTAATGGCGATCCCTTAGGAAATTCGCTGTATACTGTATTAAGTGTGAATTTCCTAAAGACCGAAAAAAGTGATATGCTTCTTTTTAATCTTGACATCAATAATATTTGCGCCAGTGGTGGCAGTGCCTGCACCAGTGGCGCCGACGTTGGAAGCCATGTAATCAGAGAAATTAACAATAATCCTGATCAGGTTACTGTTCGTTTTTCTTTTAGTAAGAACAATACAAAAGAAGAGGTGGATACAGTAGTTGAAAAGTTGAGAGAGATGATTTGAAAACTCTCTTTTTACAAAGAAGTGAAAAGAGAAGGGATTGCTCGTAACAGCATCCCTTCTCTTTTAAGATGGCTATTTATTTATTCTCCGGCATCAATATTAATTTGATAACATTATTGGTGTCGAAATATTTGTTAGCGAGTTCTTTTGTTCTTGCAACAGTTAATTTTCTTACCAATAAACGATCTTCTAAAATAGTTTTGGGGTCTTCGTTGTAGTAATACTTCTGTTGAAGATTATGTAACCAATAGCTATTGCTTGTTACTGCAGGTTCCATGGCACGTGTATCTTCTGCAATTACTTTGTCGACATTAACTTGTGCGGTGCCTTTTTCTTTCAAATTTTTAATTTCATCCATTACAAGGTTAACAAGTTTATCAACGTTTTCAGGAGCACAACCGAACGAAATAGTGATACTGTAACTATTTACAGGCTCGCGGTTGATATTAGCATCTACGCCTACACCATAAACGCCTCCCTGGTCTTCACGTAATACCTCTCTCAGTCTAATTTCCAGCACTTTTGCTAACTGGTCGAGCTGTGTTGTTTCCAGATCGTTGTAAGCAGTCATACCGGTAAAGATTAAGCGAACAGAACTTTTGTTCTCCTGGCCCTTCCTGATAACCTTATTAATTACTCCTGCAGGATAACGCATACCCACATCTTTCCACGTTTCTTTTCTTCCGGTAGAAGGGAGCGAAGCAATGTATTTTTCAATGAATGGTTTAATGCTATCTACCTTGAAGCTGCCAACGAAAGTGAAGATGAAATCGCTTGCATCCGAAAACCTATCCCGGTACATATCATAAGCCTTATCTAGTTGGATTTCATTTAATCTGTCAATAGTTAAAGGCCTTCTTCTTGGGTTATAATTGCCCATTATATAGCTAACAGAATCACCAAATACCGATCCGGGATCTTTACCTTTATTTACAAGTGACGCATATAATTGCTGTTGCAAAACTTTAAACATACTCGTGTCTTTTCGTGTTTGGGTAAAGTAGCCGTGAATAAGCTGGAAAGCAATAGGCAGATCCTTAATGCTGCTCGTTCCGCTAATCCCCTCGTTGTATTGACCAATACTTGGAGATATAGAAACCTGTTTGCCGGCAAGTTCTTTTTGCAGACTCATAATATCATAATTACCAACACCTCCAAATATTGCAATGGAGCTGGCGTTTGCAGCAGACAGGTAATCGTCATCATTGTAAAGAGAGGCACCGCCGCGGCTAATTGCAGAAATATTGATTTCGTTATTTTTAAACGTTGTAGGCTTTAGCACCACCTTTGCTCCATTAGATAACGTAAGTTCTGTAACACCTATTTCTTGAATCTTTTTTTCATCTGTAATTCTGCCTGCAGCAGGCTCTTTAGCCAGCAATGCACCTGTTATCACTTTGTCTTCAAAAGCCGGTAATTTACCTATAGGTTTATTAACCAGGGCCAGCATATCAATAGGTGAAATGAGCTTACTCTTTTCTGAATCTGGAGCCATTACAACAATTGCCCTGTCGGTAGGTTTTACCCATTGCACTATCAGCACGTTTACCTCATTCAGTTTAATAGATGGCATAAACTGCTTGAATAAAGCGTATTCAGCTTCTATCCCAGGAACCGGTTCTTCATGCAGGTAATTTCTAATCAATTCTTCCACCAAATGTGCAGAGGTAGTTTTATCTCTTTCGGTGTATAGATTTTCAATGTATGTTAGCATCGACGACTTTGCCCTGTCCAATTCTCCCTGGGTAAAGCCATGTTGGCGAATTCTTTCATTTTCTTCAAGCAGGGTTTGGGTTGCTTTAGGTATCGAAGTACCGTCTTTTGCAACTGCTACTATAGTGAAAGCATCTTTATCACCTATAAATTTATCGTAGCTGCTGCTTCCGTATAAGAATGGAGCATCAGGCTTCTGAGCAATTTCCTGCAGGCGGGCGCTCATCATACTATTAAATAAACCCCGAACAATAGTCGCACGATACTCAACATCAGTTTGTGCTTCAGGTATTTCCGGCTGTTTATAATATATCTGAACGGTATTATACGACTGTTCCGGATCTGTAATTATAACCGTTTGTGTTTCTTTTTGAGTTGGGATACTAAATTTTTTACGGGGCTTAGGTGCAGCAGGTTTTGGAATCGTTGAGAAATGTTGTTTAATTAAATTCTCTACTTCCCTTACATCAAAATCGCCAACAGCAATTACCGCCTGCAGATCAGGGCGATACCAGTCTTTATAAAACTCTCTTAGCGTTTCGTAATTAAAAGTCTCAAGATTTTGTTTAGTGCCAATAGGGATGCGATTCGCATATTGCGAACCTTTTAATATCACAGGAAAATATTTTGCTCTCATCCGTTCATTTGCACCCTGGCCCAACCTCCATTCCTCAATTACAACACCTCTTTCTTTGTCAATCTCTTTATCGTCGAATGTTACATTATGGGCCCAGTCTTCCAGTATCTGAAAACCTTTTTTAAAAACTCCGATGCTGTCGGTCGGTAGTTGAAGCATATATACTGTTTCGTCGAAAGAAGTGTATGCATTAAGATCCGCCCCGAATTGTACACCACTTTTTTCAAGAAAGTCAACAAGCTCCTGCTTATCAAAATTCTTTGTTCCGTTAAATGCCATATGCTCGGTAAAGTGAGCTAACCCCAGTTGCTTTTCATTTTCTAAGATGGAACCGGCATTAACCACCAGGCGAAGCTCAGCACGATTTTTAGGTTCCTCGTTATGGCGGATATAATAAGTTAAACCATTAGAAAGCTTACCAATTTTTAAATGAGGGGAGGGCTTCATTTTTTTGCCCCCGCTTATTTGTGCATGTGTATTTAAAACGATTATGAGAGCAAAACATAATAATGAGAAACGTAAAACACTAACCTTCATAAAAATTATTTAGTAAGCGAAGTAAATGAATTACAGGTAGCTTTTCAAAAAGGGGGTTTATGTTTTACCAGTATTTATGCTAAAATTTAGTTGAGTGATCAAAAATAAACGTAAGCGTTGAAAAGTTTTTAACAGGACAGTAAAGAATACAACTTCTATTAGATAATTCCTACTATTAAGATGACAACCCGACCTAAAAAGACAACCACTTATCAAAATGACTTTTCTGTTTGAAACTAATATGTTAACTTGAATATTAATTAAAATTATCTGTTATGAAACCTGCAATTCTACTTATCCTCGGGTCTGTTGCCCTTGGCTCTATAGCCACCGCCCAGCGATTAACCCTCATGCCCCAATTAGGTCTTGAAAATTCAAAAACTTCAATCCAATACAATAACGCTCCTTCCTTTTCACCTTTGGGAGGTCAAATGTCGATGACTCCAGGAGCGCGACTGGATTACAAAACTAAAGCGGGGCATGGTGTTTTCGTCGCTGCGGGAACTAGTCGTTCAACAGTTTCTTACAATTTTTCCAACCTTGAAACCGGCGGAAATACTTACCAGGTTTCACAAGGAGATCTTAAATTGAACGTTCAAAGCGGATACATGTTTAGCAGTAAGCCAATCTACTTCAATAAAACCGCGGCGGGCAAGAATAAATCTTCAGCAAGCAAAAGTCTTGCAACAGCAAATGAAAATAATACAGGTGAAAGGAGTCGTTGTGGTGCATACAGAAGCCATTGCGGAAAAAATAATGTTGAAAATAGTAAAACTGCGGCCGTAGAAAAAGATAAAGGTTGGTTTGTAAGTGTGCAACCATCTATTGGTGCAGCATATAATCCTGGAGCAAACGAATCCTTGGACACCAAAACAAGTGCAAGTCAAAACATGTACAGTTATAAAGCCGGCAATTGGAATTTAGCTCTTGTATCAGGTATAGGTTTTGAGTTTGGAAAAAATGTTGAAAGACGATTTACAGTTAATGTAAATTATCTGAAAGGCATTACAAACCTTGATGAAAAAATTACTTCCCCTTCTGACGCTAAACCCATTGTTACCAACCTTAGTTCAAAAACTTCAAGTTGGACTGTTTCAGCCGGTATCCCAATAACTTTAAATAAAAAGAAAAAGCTTGCAAAACCAGAGCCTCAACCTCAGCTTCGTTCTCAGCAGAGTAAATGCGGCAGGTATAAGGCAGCTTAAATAATTGCAAATTACTGTTGCCGGATAGCTCATAGCTCCTTTGATTTATATCCTGGTTAAGGATAAAATACTTTTCGATACTTTGCACCTTTTATACTTTGCCGCCTAAGGCTATATCTAAAAGAGTGGCGTATTTAAAAAGATGACTTTTTTCAAAGGAGTTTTTTATAAAGATTTTATAAGCCGGGTAAAAAATTCCCGGCTTTATTTCGTTAGCCCATTCGTGTTTATAGTTGCTTGTTCATTAAGTCGAAGTCACGATTCCCAGGCAATTCAAGCCAGGCTTTTGCAAAAAGGTAAAATCAAAGAAGACACCAGTTGGGTTTATTCACTGCCTTATGAAAAGGGCACTTCTCATTTATTAGTGCAGGGCTATTTCAGTTCTTTATCTCATAAAAATCGTGCAGCCTTAGATTTTAAAATGAAACGTGGAACGAAAATTCTTGCTGCCCGAGATGGAATTGTAATACGCCTCGAAGAAAGGAATAACAAAGGAGGGGGCAATAGAAAATTCCGGCAATATGCTAACCTTGTTGTAATAGAACATAACGATGGAACCAAAGCAGGCTATTGGCACCTGCAGCAGAATGGCGTGTTAGTAAACCTCGGCGATACGGTAAAACAGGGGCAGGTAATCGCACTAAGCGGCAAAACCGGCTATTCCGCTTTCCCTCATCTTCATTTTTTAGTTTGGACAAATAAAAATAATAGCTGGCAACAGGTTCCTACAAGGTTTATGACCTTGAAAGGACTAAGATACCTTCGGCCCTTTAGATGGTGGCGTAATCCATAAACTCTTCCTACAAATACCCCAGCAAATTATCCTGAGTATTTTAGTTATAAAAGCCAAAACCTTTTGACAGCGGCAAACAAAATAAGGCCAACAAAAAAAAATGATATTGACCTTCCAAAAAAAGATATAAGAATTGAAAAAGGCCAGAATACTTTCCTGCCTGCACGACAGAAGGTTATAAAGACATAAGCTTAATATAAAATTGGGTTGAAATTTATTGGTAGTTGGTAGAGTACTAATAGTTAAGCTTTAAGACCATATATCAAATGCGAGAGGTATTATGTTCAACCCATCCAATTACTTTTACTTTTTGGGTTCTATTAGTATGTTATTGCCCAAGTACATTTATTAAGTAGATCAATATTTATAACAAGCAACATTATTTATCTTCGTACAATTCTTATTCGCTAAACAAAAAAAAATGAAACAATTACTCCTTTTTATTTTCTGCTCTTCCATCACTATAATTGCTCTCTCTCAATCAAAGAAAAAAATTTTTAATGGTAAAGATCTCACAGGTTGGACTATTCATGGTACTGAAAAATGGTATGTGGATAAGGGCGAACTCATTTGTGAAAGCGGCCCGGATAAGAAGTATGGATATCTTTCAACTAATAAAAACTATAAAAATTTCTTTCTTACTTTGAAATTTAAACAGGAAGCAAATGGCAACAGCGGGGTTTTTATCAGGTCTACCATTGAGGGAGTGAAGATAAGTGGATGGCAGGTAGAAGTGGCTCCTCCCAACCTTTTTACCGGTGGTATTTATGAGTCGTACGGGCGAGGCTGGCTGATAAAACCAAAGCCCGAAGACGAGAAAATTTTAAAGTCTGGTAAATGGAATAAGTTAGAAATTAAAGCGGTAGGTGATGAAGTAAATACATGGCTTAACGGACATAAGATGGTTTCTTTCAAAGATGAAAAAATAGGATCCGGCGAAGGGTTTATTGCTTTGCAAATACATGAGGGAGGAGGGATAAAGGTGCGATGGAAAGACATTAAGATTGAAGAACTATAATTAATTATAAACCATGCCTTAAACCTTACAAAATTCTCTACGGCATAATTTTTACACTTACTCAAACACTTGCACTAAAACTTTTTATATGGAAGATAAAAATCCTAATAACATGAGCAACGAGGATTTAGAAAAAGATATGCAGCAATTGAGCAGCGAAAACAATTTAACAGGTAACCAGGAACATGTAAACAAAAGCACCGCCACAGAAGGCACTCTTATAGAGCCGGAACAAGATATACACCACAAAGAAATAGGTGAAGACCTGGGGCCTCAGCAAGGGGGTGAAGATGGAAGCTTGCCTGATTCAGAAGAATTATCTCTTAATGAAGAAGAGGACAGTTTTAATGATCCTGATAAAATTTCAGGTTAGACTATCTGTGCTGTGGTATTTCAACACCCTTTAGCTTCCTGTACAGTTCGGTTGCATACAAGTCAGTCATCCCGGAGATAAAGTCGAATGCACTTAATGTCCTTAAATATGGAGACGAAGTGTCTTCAAACTCTGTAAACTGCAAGGGAAACAATTTTAAGACTTTTTCATCTTTATGATCGCGCTTCTGTTTTAACAGTGCAGGAACAAACAAGCCTAATAATTCTGACATTACATTGTAACCTGCTATTTCAATTTCCAAAACTGTATCATGATTATAGATTTTTTCGTTAGAAATTTTCATTATCTTCTTGAAAGCCCCATGCCTGCTTTCAATATGATCTATCAAAGTATCGTTGAAACTGCCTGCTAATATGTGTTGTCTGTTTTCCCAAAAAACATCTGCCGCAGTAAGAGTTAAAAGATTAATTGCTTTCGCTCGCAGGTAACTTATCTTCTCATTTAAATCTTCGATCTTATCAAGATTCTTTTTTGTTTTATTTTCATCTTCACCTTTAGCATGTAAACTGCTAATGACTTCGAGGAAAGATTCGGTAACTAATTGATGCGAAAGAATGCCAAGGCGATGGGCATCCTCCATGTCAATAATTCGATAGCAAATATCGTCTGCAGCTTCAACAAGGTAAACAAACGGGTGTCTCTTGTAAGAGATAATATCTCCTTCCTGCCTACGCATTCCTAACTTTTCGGCAATTAGCTGCATAGCATCACGTTCCGACTGAAAAAATCCATACTTCTTACGATGCTTGAATTGCTTATTTACCCCCGCAGACTCGCAGGGATATTTTAAAATGGAAGCAATGGTTGTATAAGTAAGCCCTAAGCCTGATATTAGCCTTCCTTTATACTTGTGTGTAAGAATTCTAAATGCGTTTGCATTACCCTCAAAGCTGGTTATGTCGGCCCATTCCTTTTCACTGAAAAATTCCTGCAAAGCAATGCCTTCGATTTTAGTTGATGCATTATTAATAAAGTAAGCCGAGATAGCTTTTTCACCAGAGTGACCGAAGGCGGGATTTCCAATATCGTGAGCAAGACAACCGGCGGCAATGACATTAGGCAATTCGTATTTATAAAATTCATAAGCATCACCCATTTTATCATCCATCTCATCGCTAATCCTTCTGCCTACAATACCACCTAAAGAACGACCAACACTAGCTACTTCTAATGAATGTGTAAGCCTGTTATGTACAAACGTGCTTCCCGGCAAAGGAAAGACCTGTGTTTTATTTTGCAGGCGCCGGAATGCCGAAGAGAATACTAACCTGTCGAAATCGCGTTGAAAACCTGAGCGGGGACCAGCCGCTTCTTTTTGCTGCCCAATTCTTTGTGTGGTGAAGATGGTATCCCAAATCATATGAAGCAACAAAAGTATACATATAGCAACTAAAAGCCCGTTCTTAAAGCGAGCTCGAAATAAATAGGATATATAATTAGTACTTTATTTTCTAAGTAGGTTCTGCTGAAAAACTATCGAATTCAATACTTACAATAGTTTAGGTATCTTTTGCAATATTAAAGTGCAAAGAAAGATGGCAAAAGCCCTCAAAACCCGTGCATCAAAACAAGAATATATTAGT
>MWYU01000558.1 GCA_002050375.1 Chitinophagales bacterium 62-2 | reverse complement strand
CCCCTAAATTGTCTCCCACAAGCATAGCACTTATATAGTTGTTTGCCATCAATTATGCCGTTTTTCTTCGTGATTTTCGACTTGCAGAAATTGCAATTTTTTTATTCAAAGCCTTTCATTTCCCGCAAAGCTAATACAGGCTCTGCTTTAGCCATTTGTAGCCTACTTTTTGTCCATTAACCCCTTTATACCACCTTCAGACCTTCAGACTATCAAAAAATGACAAAAGAGGTAATAAGTGTTCGGTTGTAGTCCCTTCAAGCCCGCTAGAATGGGTAATCGTAAGGTTATCCCCTTTTTTTTCATAAATTAGATAGCCTCTTTCTTTCATTACAACGATGGCAACGGTAATGCATTTTACACGCGGCTTTACTTCGAAGTATTTTAAATGTATGAAGAACATGCTGATATTCTTCAATGCTCCGTCTCTACCCATTCTTGCTGTTCCCATTTCATGAATGCCTAAACCAGGCGAGTAATTTGAATCAGAAGCAACTATATTTATGAATCCTGCTTTTTCAAGCATCTCAGCATTTAGATCATCCAATAGCATCCATTTATGCCAGTTACCTGGTTCAGTTGTTCTTACCACCCAAATACTTTTCTTATATATTCCCTGCTCAGTTTCCAATCCTCTCTTACAGTACGAACAGGTGGTGCATCAAAAGCTAATTCTATGGCGGCTTTCCCTTTATAATTTATCTCTTTCAATGCTTTGGCAATAGCTGGAAAATCGATAACACCTTCGCCTACTGCTTCAGTCCATTTACCATCAGCTTTTTGATCGCGAATATGCATGAAAACGATTTTATGACCATAGGTTTTTATAAACCAGACAGGGTCAACACCTCCACGTACAAGCCAGTTAAGATCCGGCCCTAAATGAAGTTCCGGAACCCTTGCTATCGTTCCTTTAAAATCGTGCATGTTATCGGTTACCTCAAAGGTGTGGTTATGAAGGTTTGGTTGAACTTTATTCTTTTCGCAAATACCAATAATTTTTTTCAATATTTCTCCCTGCGCATCCAATTCCTCTTCTGTCTTTTTATGCTTTGCATCACCGACTGTAATTCCAAGCATCGTTCCCCCAACAGCATGCAAGCGTCCGATCACCAGTTCAATATCTTGTAAAATTTCAGCGTGTTTACTCCTGTTCCACATAGCTGCATTATAAGAAGTACCTGCTACAGGAAGTGAATATTTTTGGACCAACTCTTTCAATCTTAATACAGAACCATCATTACGAAGAATACTTTCCATCAGTTCCACTCCCTGTACAATGGCATATTTTAAATCACTAAAAACTTCGTCTAGTACAGGAGTACAATCCCAGTTGGGTGGAAATCTGCTGGCATAAACCCATAGATGACCGTATAATGGAACCTTATGAAAAGAATAACCGGGATCGAAACTTGAGGCAAGTATTAAGTTACTAACCATTAAACCTGCTGATAAAGTTCCTGAAGCTTTTATAAAGTTTCGTCGTGATTCGGCTTTTATCTGTTGTTTCATCTATTTTTTTAACCTGATTACAAAAGTTACCACAATATACCTGCAAAGGAGGATGGTAATAAAATTGTGTTTGTTATACCGATCTTTTGAAGAGTTGTTGTAAACAGTTTACTAAATTAAACTTGTAGAATTTTATATTATATTTTTTTCTCTTCTTCTTTCAGTTTCTTTTTTACAACATCAACAGGATATTTCAATGCCAGCTTTCTAATTTCATAGCTGAACGCAGTGAATGTCTCGTCCCACAATCTCGCCTCTTCAGGAGTATAAGAATAAAATCCTTGAGCATTGGCAACACCCTTGCCACCCGCCTTAACAATATCATCTATCAATTTAGGCATTTCAGTAGTATTGCAGAGAGTGGGGAACAACTCTTTTATTACATTATGATAGGCAGGAACTCCAGTCAAATCCATCCAGCGGAAGACACCTACTAAAGTCATCCAGTAACCGGCATTATTACGGCATGCCCTGTCTACATCCTCAACAGTAGCATATCCATTCTCAACAAGATAAAAAGCTTCGCGGTACATCGCATACATTATACGGTTAGTAATAAATCCACGAATATCCCTTCTTACAAGTGTAGGTTCCTTACCCCATAAATGAGAAAGTTCATACAGGTACTCACCTTTTTCGATATCACTTAACTCTCCACATATTACTTCAAGAAAACGTGTAGTGTGTGAAGGCTCTGCCCAGTGCAGACCAAAAAATCTTTCCGGTCTCTTTGTAAGTTTCTGCAATAAACTTATCGGTATGGCCGAAGTATTACTGGTCATTAGCGCATCATCAGCAATTACGGATTCTACTTTTGCGTATACAGACTTCTTTATAGCCTCATTCTCAATAGTACATTCAATTACAAGCTTACAATTTTTAAGCAAAGAATAATCTTCAGTGATCGTCAAATTATTCATATAAAATTCCGGCGCAACATTTACAAGTCCCTGTTCCCTCGACTTAAAAAGGTGATTATGTATCCGTAATTCTGCATGTTTTAAATCATCACTGATCGGTGCAACTGCTATTACAGGATGTCCGGCGATAAGCAGGCACGTTGCTATACTGCAACCCATCAGGCCCAGACCGACAACTCCCACAGGGATTTCTTTAGTTATAATTGACATAATTAGGAAACTGATATTATTGCATTAATTATTACGTTATGAGGTCTTCTTAAGACTAAAGCCTTACATTAAACCAGTGACACAACCTTTCCGGTTCTTACAGATTCATCACATGCAAACGCTATCCGCAAACTATTTACTGCATCTTCTGAGTGGGCAGCAAGATCTATATCTTCTACAATTGATTTGAGAAAATATCGTTGCTCCCTGTTGCACAGTTCCTGGTGATCAGGCTCATCTTCAAGATTGATCCAGGTATCTTCTTTGGCGAATTTTTCATTTTTATCTAAGTCTGCATGATGAAACCTCAATGCTTCCGTTTTTGTATGCGCCTCAATGGAAGAAGATTTTCCTGAACCGCCAGCTTCTGTAGCTACTATTGATACAGAACCTTTGGGCCCGAATACGTCTTTTACAAAAAATGCTGTCTCACTTACCATAGGTCCCCAACCCGCTTCATACCATCCTACAGATCCATCTTCAAAGCGAATTTGCAGTTGCCCATAATTATAATTGCCAGCAGGAATTTCTTCTGTTAGTCTTGCCCCAATTGCATATACCTGCAAAGGTTTTGAACGTGTCATCTGACACATCACATCAATATAATGAACCCCACAATCAACTATGGGGCTTAAGCTATTCATGAGGTTGCGATGAAGCGTCCACATACTACCATCGCTTTGCTGATTGAGATTCATTCGCATTACCAATGGTTTTCCGAGTTCGTGCGACAATTCAACAAATCGTTCCCAGGAAGGATGATGACGTAATATATATCCGACGACTAATTTTTTACCGGCCTTCTTTGCAGCTTCGGCAACACGTTCTGCACCTTCAATAGAATCAGCCAAAGGCTTTTCTATGAATACATGGCATTCATTCTCAAATGCTTTTATGGCAAATTTTTCATGGGTGTCAGGATAAGTGGAAATACATACTGCATCTGGCTGTGTAGCTTTCATCGCCTCATCCATGTCATTGAACAATGCATAGCAATTTCCAAGCTTAGCGTTTAATAACTCCCTCGACTTTCCCTTGGATACAAGTCCGCAAATTTCGAATCCTTCTATAGTATGATACGCCTTGGCATGAGAGGATCCCATGTTGCCGCAACCGACTACAAGCACCCGCAAATGTTTTCCTTTATTTTGCATAATTGTTAAAATATTTTCAGATTAGTAGTAGTAGTAATGATATCAAAAATTACTTCAGTTCTTTAATCTTAATTTTAAAAAATTTATTTTGATACCTCCTCCCGTATTTGCGAAACACTATAAAATTGGTCGCCCTGAAGCCAATGCTGTAGAAAGAGTAAAGCTTCTTCGGTTAGTTGCGGTCATTTTTTAATTTTTCCCTTCTGTCAAAAAATAATTCTCCCTTGAAGCTATGATTCTATTTTTTATCGAATTGAGACAAGTTCAACTTCGGATCTATTTTTTCATTTGATAAACGCATTTCATCCCATGTAATCTTTTTATGCGCTTGAGCGGCATTTCTTCCTAAGATTGCTGTAAGTGTTGATTCTGATCCCTGTTGAGTTTCATTCAGGTGGTTTCCTGTTTCAATACTTTTGATAAAAGATTTTACTTTGTTCTCATCTGCATCATGCAGCGAGGACAAAAAAGCTCCGCTGGCAACTTGTTCAGGGGTGGCTTCTCCTTTTACGACGCCCGAATCCCATTTGTTTTCACCGGTAATGAATACTCCCCTGTTATAATGTGCTTCGGCAATTCCTTTTGTTCCTATAAACCGGGCACAAACATCGCCAAAAACAGGTCCTACCTGTGTTGAATGAATGCTCATATTTACATCTTTGGGATATTTATACACCGCCTGGTAGTTATTCCATGCATTGCCAAACTCGAGCGCACCTTTTATGCCCCCTGTACCCATTGCCTCAACAGGATAAGCATTTAGTGCCCAGTTAGAAATATCCAGCATGTGAATACCCTGATCAACTAATATTCCGCCTGATAGTTCAAGAAAATGAAAATGATTTCGGATGCGGGCTTCGTCATTGGGAATATTTTTGAAAGGTTTAAGAGGGACTGCAGAGGAAAAATAATATAAATCCACACTTACTATATCTCCAATATCTCCTTTGTGAATTTTATTGATCATTTCGATATAAGGAGTAGCATAACGAATTTCAAAACCTATTGCCACACTTAATTTTCCGTTTAAACTTTTACCCAACTGTTCAACCTGCCTGCATCCATCAACGTCCATTGCAACAGGCTTTTCACAGTAAACATGCTTTCTGGCTGCAATAGCTGCTTTCAAAAACTCTGGATGAGTATAACAGGGGGACGATATTAATACCGCATCTACGTCTTTATTCTCCAAGAGTTTGAGGTAAGCTTTTGAACCCTGGTAAATGTTAGATTTTTGTATTTCAGGAAATCCCTTTGCAGTATTGAGATCATTAAATTTACCAAAGGCACTTTGCAACTGATAATCAAAAATATCAGCCATCGCGATGATGCTGATGTTGGTATTTTTCGACATCGAGGATATGACAGCGGTTCCCCGATTTCCACATCCGATGATACCCATTTTAATGGCCGAATTAGCCTTTGTGCGAAAAACAATGTCTGGTTTCAAAATTGTTGCAGCGGAAATTATACCGGCACTTTTTACAAATTTTCTTCTTTCCATTGTTTTAACTATTTATATTTATCATATTTAAATTACCAAACCTGAATTCTGCTGTAAATTTAGGTCTATCGATTGATAGTGAAATAGTCGAAACGCAATAAAAAAGATCAAAAGGATAAATGAAAGTTGCTATTTTTATGGAACGATTTGCATTACTTGAAAACAAAAGAAGTTAGGAGTAATTTAGTGATTACTAGAATTTGAATTGTTAGAAGTAGCTGGTAATAAATAGATTATGGGTAGAGTTCAGGAACCGTCTGGTCTGCGTTAGTATAGATACTAAAACAGTTTAAAGCCCTCCAAATCGTTTATTAAGCAGTCTTAATTGTTCTATTATTTCATCATACTGTTCATAGATGCGCAAAAAATAAGTGAGTGATACATGGAGTCGAAAATGGAAATAAAAATATTTTGAAGAGGGTCAAAACAGTTATTATCAGCATTTTACTCCTCTTTCCAAAAGGTACTCGTACCAAACGTTATTCAAGTTGACCTTTGAAGAGAATTTTTCTCATCTCTCTTCTGAGAGGTACTAGTGTCATGTCAATCAACTATTGTCGGATACAATCTTTTCAATTTTACTCTTGCTTGTTGATTAGTAAACTGCCAATTGATGACGGCCTCCTTATTATTCCTATGCAATTGCCATGCATTTACTTCTTCTTTCATAGTTCCCATATTATCAATTCTTCTGTTCAAGCATTGTCCCATTAGAACATTCAATTCTATTTCCGCCATATTTAACCAACTACCATGTTTTGGTGTATACACAAACTCAAAACGATCCCAGATGCGTTTTGCTTCAGAGGGTGTATAAACTTCATACAAAGCTGCCGCTTTGTGTGTGGCTAAATTATCCATAATTAATATAATCTTAATTGCATCTTTATACCAAACATCTGCTATTGCCTTTATAAACACTGCCCAATCTGCCTTCGTTTTTCTTTCAGTTACTTCCACATGTCTTTTTCCTTTCAATGGTTCGGAAGCCATAAAAATATTTGCAACACCACACCGTTCATATTCAAAATCCTGACGGGCTTCCTGCCCCGGCTTAATAGATATAGCAATTCTGGTTTCTTTTATTAATTGCTTAGGAGATTCATCCATACAAACAACAGGATAATTAATGCTGTAGGGTCTTTTATAAATATCTAATACTTGCTCCATTGAGGCTACAAACTGACTGTTTTGATGAGGTGGGATTACCCATCCAACAACTTTCCAGGGTTTCAACTCGTTTTTTTTAGAACCCTTCTTACTGTTTCATGAGATATACTTTCTACATATTGCATTTCTACCATTCTTTCAGCTAACAATCGCAACGACCATCGTGAAAAACCTTTGGGTGCCTTACTGCAGCTCAATGCTATTAAATGCGCTTCAACTTCACCATCAGCTTTCTTTTCCTTCACTTTACTCATTGGCTTTCTCTCTAAGCATACCTCAAAACCCTCTTCTACAAACCGTTGTTTAACACGGTCTATCATCCGCATACTTATTTTTAGTACCCGACATACTTCTTCGTTTATTATCTTTTCTCCATACTCCCCTTCATCGCAGTTCAATAAAATATAAGCAGTGCGATAGAGTTGGGCACTATGTGAGCCTTTGCTAATTATGTCATTTAATTGAACACGCTCTTCTTGTGTTAATGTGACTTTATACTTTACCATAACTTTTTTGGATGGCAAAGATAGACCATTTATACGACAATACTAAGTTGACATGACACTAGTTCTTTTTCGTAAACCGTATTAAACTACTGCTGCCTTCCGTACTTTCTAAGTAAGCTTCATAGCGCTTACTCCCCACCATCGCAATCATAAGAGCTGTATTTGGCGGAATCGAGCCAAGGTTCTCTGCTACCATTACCAGCTCGTTACTTTCAGCAAGATCTTTTACCTGCAGTGTTACTACGTACGGGCTCGCTGTTAGCCGCACGTGTGTAAATATCATTTTATTATTGAGGTAGAGCGTAATGGAGTCGCCATCAACTTCTGCATTGTCGTAGAAATGCAGTTGTACAGAATCTCCTTCAATAGGAATTTCTTTTGTAAGTATTTTTTTCCGGGTGATAAACAGTTCATCTATGGTTGCAAGCTTTGCAGGTTCTACTTTTTTCTGTATTGCAGGAGTAAGTGTTGTTTTAGCAACAGGCGGTGCTTTTGCTACGGGTGGCTCCAATACAGGAGAAATGATCACTGGATTAGCAGGAAAAGAATTCCTGGCAGTAGCAATGCGGCCGACGCTATCAATGATGTAAGGATCGTTTGCACCGTTGTGATAATTATCAAGTACAAAATCCCACTCATCATGAAAAGATGAATTGGCAACTTTCGTAAGGCTTATATCACCGGTTGCATTGCCGGGTTCTTCTTTCCGGAAGGACTTACCGTCAAGGAACATCCGGCCACTACCGGGACAATTAAAGTCGGCAACAGAAATCAGGTTATTGCTTACAGCATTTGATCCTTTGGCTGTTATCAATTCATCATCCCACCATACTACACTGTTAGAATATGATTCAAAATAACCCTTAATACTATAGCGCTTATGACTGCCGGTGAGCCCATAATAATAGGAAGTGCCGTTAAGGCTATCACCTTTCTGAATAATCTTCATCTCCACTCTTTGATTGTTGATCGTCCCTTTCCAGGCACCGGTAATTTGTTGTGCGCCGCAAACTGTAAAGCTGCTGATAAATGTAAGCAGCAGCGCGAAAGTGAAGAAGGCTTTATTCATAATCAATAGTAACGCAGACCAAATTAGATGTAATTGTAATTGAGATTTGTGGTTTGAGAGATGTTTGCAATAATTTGGCAAATTTAGACACTTCACTAAGGCTGCATTCAATCAGATAGCATCTGAACAAAAAGAGGCTGACAACCATTAATCTTTATTTTGGAAGTGAAAATTGAATTTACCTTTGAAATAAAAGCAGAAAAATATGTTGTTGTGTTAGGGCCCTTAAGAAAGGTAAACGCTTATTATCTGTTAACCGCTCATTCGGCTACTGCTTGTAAACTTTAAGGAGGTACGAAGAAAATACGAAAAAAGAGGTGAGCTTTTATAAAGCAGAAAATGCTATCAATCTACTAATTGAGTTTCCCGAACTCTTTCATCCATCCCGATTGCTTGTGATATTGAAATAATGAATCACTACGAATGTTATCCCGTAAATTTTTTTATGATCTCTTAAAGAAATTTTCATAACATTTTAGTTTTACTATTCATCTGTCTCGCATCTTTTTTTACCTCTAAGAGTTAACTCCTACTTACTACTGTTTCTCCGTGACTAGGCAGGTCTTTTTACAGTGGTATGTAATTTGCAACTTATCCCGTCAGTACCAGGATGCAGGCACAAACAAACGAAGCGTTTGTTTTACGCATGGATAACAATGGGAAATAAAATATGAAATCTATCTCTTTAGCAGGTCATCGCGAGGGCCGCATTAACGTTCTTCAAGTAATCGGAAACGCGGGTCAGGGAGGTATGGAGAATTATATTGAAAATTTTATCTCGCACCTGCCTGCCAACCAATTTAAGTTAACTTGTATTTGCCCTTATGAAAGCCCGTTTACCGCTTCACTGCGGCAATTAGGGGTTGAGGAAGTTTATATCACCCCAATCTTAGACGACCCTGCATGGCGCTCGATTCAGTTAACAATGGAGGTCGCCCGTCTCCACCAAATAGATGTGTTGCATGCGCATATGCCCAAAGCCCACATACTTGCCGGATTATCGGGCTGCCTTATAAATAAACCAGTTGTTGCAACCCTTCATGGAATGAATATTTCGTCTCAGGAGTTAGGAATAACGCGGGCTGTAGGATCACATTTGATCACTAACTGTCAGGAGGGATACACTCAGGCGCTGGCGATGGGCGTATTAGCAGACCACATTAATCTTGTCCGCAATGGTGTGGATACCGCAGTATTTACTCCTGGTCGTTCTAACGGGGAGCTTCGAAATAAGATTAATGTACCGCAAGGCGCTCCGCTGGTTGGTTTTGTAGGCCGGCTGGAGCATGAGAAAGGGCCGGACCTGTTCCTGCGTGCTGTGGACCAGGTTCACCAGGTGCGGCCCGATGTGCACTTTGCTATTGTTGGTGATGGAATAATGCGTAACAAGCTTGAAGAAATGTGCGCCCATTTAGGACTGGATGAGCATGTCCATTTCGCTGGCTGGTGGACGAACAATGAAGATATATATCCGGCACTCGACTTTCTGGTTCATACATCCAGGAGTGATGGCACTTCACTCGTTTTGCTTGAAGCAATGTCATGTGAATGTCCAACTGTTGGACTTGCAGTTGGCGGAGTGCCCGAGATTATTGAGAACGAGAGAACTGGCTTTCTTGCAGGAGCCGGCGACTGGGAGGGCATAGCATTCCGTATAATTCAACTGCTTGATCAACCCGAACGGTTGCAAAGTATGAAAGCCGCTGCCCGCAACAGGGTGAAACAGCACTTCGACGTTGCGGCAAATACCGGACGTATCGCTGAGCTGATGAGACATATAGCTTTTCCCGGTGTTAATGGCCACGGATATACTAACAATAGCACAATGCCCCAAGAAACAAATACGAGAACATCTTTCAATAACTTAAAGGGGTAGGCCGATAGGAACAATGCATGTATGTTATTTTAATAGTATTTAGTTTGGCATTACTTCACGAACGGAAAAAAGCCATACATGCCTAATCAACAATTCACTAATGTTTCCTTCTATATAGTTGCACACGCTGATGATTGGCAGCTTTTCATGCAACCAAATGCCTTCAACGATCTTGTTGCCTCCGGTAGTAAAGTTGTGTTTATCATTACAACAGCCGGGGATGCAGGTGCTGGCGGAACCTATTGGGCAGGACGCGAGGAAGGGTTGAAAAGCTCCATTCGCTTCTGCCTGGCACCTCTTGCAGCTTTCGAAGAATCAAGCGGCACAAAAGAATTTAACCAGCATACCATCAATTACTCGTCAGCAAATAACGCTACAAGTTATTTTCTTCGCTTGCCCGATGGCAACCTTGATGGTAATGGATTTTCGCCGTACCATTATCAGAGCCTGTCAAAATTTAAAAGCGGGCAGATTAGTACTATAACTGCCATAGACAACTCTGCTGCCTACAAAAGCTGGTTCGACTTATATCTCACTCTCCAAACTATTATTCAATACGAAAGCGAAGGCATATTGGATGTATGGATAAACTACTTAAACCCGGATTCGAGGCGAAATCCGAAAGATCATATCGACCATATTACAACCGGACAAGCTGTTCAGGAGATTCCTGCCATTTCAGAATTACGACAAGCTTTATTTGTTGGATATAGTGTAAGTAATGCAATAGAAAATTCGTCAGCAACGGATTTATTTTGGAAAACCGGAATGTTTGCTGCTTATGAGAAAGCTACGGTAAATGTTCCTTTATTTGTAAATGAAGGAGAATTAATACGTATTAATACAAAAACAGGTGAATACGTTGAAAGAGTTAAAGAATAAGAAATTATATGAAACTGAAAGAGGCCGTCTCAA
>MWYU01000634.1 GCA_002050375.1 Chitinophagales bacterium 62-2 | reverse complement strand
TTTTGTATCTGTTCCATTAAACCTTTCCTGGGGATGATACACCAACCTGTTTTGCGGATCGTATAATTTAAAATCATTGTCTAAATCACGGTTCCAGCCACCTTCATTTCCATTAGCCCACATAACAATAGAAGGATGATTAACATCCCTTTCCACAAGTTGTTCTACTTTATGCGCACTCCAATGGCCAAAGTCGAGAGGCCGCGAAGAACCTGCTTCAAAAGGATCTTTTCCTGCAATATGTTGCAAATGCAGTTCTGCACAATGTTTTATCAGGTATTGCATGGCTACCATATCCCTGTTAACAAGCAACGCAGCATTTTCCTCTAACCATATAAAAAATTCAGAGTCTTTTATTAATGCAACTTTAATAGCTTCTGATATACCTGACCGCCATTCTTCATTTGTTAATGTAGCGAGAAATGCATTGTCGTTGAATACTGCTGCAGGTGGAGCAAATGTGCCAAGAAAGTTCTTCTTACCAAAATAATTAATACCATTCTTAACACCAACTCCGGAGTCATTTTGCGATAAGACGGTTGTTGGTATGCGGATATGACGAATTCCGCGATGAGATACAGCAGCGGCATATCCAACCAAATCAAGGATTGAGCCTCCGCCGACAGCAGCTTTCGGATCAATTTATTTTGCTTTGCTAATATTATTGTTGCTGCCTGTTTCTCTATTATTTGCAAAAGTATTTGCAGTTACATAACTGGTTGAAATAATAGTCTGTACAATCGATACTTTTGCAAATTATCGTTCTGTCAAGAACGGCTGACCAATTGCTATTAAATGAAAGATTCTAATAATTATTTAAGACAAAGCTTTACTGTTCAATTTAATTACAACGTTTATTTTACCGAACATCTTTTCTATCCGTCTAATCCAACCTTTCAAGACTTCATTAACAGTCAATATGAGGATGTGAGCAAAAAAATTCTTTTTGTAATGGATGCAGGTGTTGTAAAACATCATACAGGTTTAATTGCAGAAGTGAAAAGGTATTTTAGTAATCAAAATGAAGTTTCTTTAATAGAAGAACCGGTTGTTATTCCGGGAGGTGAGCAGGCAAAAAATAATGTAAAGTTTTTTGATGAAATTATTAATTGTGTTGACAAGCATAAAATAGACAGGCACTCTTATATCGCTGCTATTGGCGGAGGCTCAATCCTTGATTTGGTTGGATATGCCGCTGCCGTATCTCATCGCGGAATTCGTCATATCCGCATACCCACAACGGTATTATCTCAAAACGACTCTGGGGTCGGCGTTAAGAACGGTATTAATTATTTCGGGAAAAAAAATTTTCTTGGAACGTTTGCCCCACCTGTTGCAGTCTTCAATGATAATATCTTCCTAACTACTTTAAGTAATGATGAGTGGCGTTCGGGTATATCAGAAGCTATCAAAGTGGCACTGATAAAAGATCCCGGCTTTTTTGTATGGTTAGAAGAAAATGCTGCGTCACTGGCAAACAGGAATAAAGCATCAATGCAATACCTTATTAAACGTTGCGCGGAGCTGCATTTGCAACATATTGCCGGTAAAGACCCCTTTGAAACCGGTTCTTCACGGCCCCTTGATTTTGGTCATTGGAGTGCACATAAATTGGAACAACTAAGCAACTTTTCTATTCGTCATGGCGAAGCCGTTGCTTTGGGAATTGCTTTAGACACCACTTATTCTTACCTGTCGGGGAGGTTAGCTGAAAGTGCAGCAATAAGGATTGTTGCACTTTTAAAAAAACTCGGTTTTATGGTTAGCCATCCTCTAATGGAAATAAAAGATGAAGTAAGCCCGGTACTCGCAGGATTAAATGAATTCAGAGAGCATCTTGGAGGGCAATTAACAATTATGCTTTTAACAGATATCGGTAAAGGTGAGGAAGTGCATGAAATGCAAACATCAACTCTTCGCAGTGCAAATGATTGGATTAAACAACATTCGTAATAGCACATAGCTTATGAAAACATCTTACGGGCATCTGTCTTATTGCACCAACATACATGCGGGGGAAGGTTGGACCGAACATTTTGAGAGCCTGCAAAAACACATCCCTGTCATTAAACAAAAGGTATCGCCTGATAGCACTTTTGGGATTGGCTTGCGCTTATCTAATATTGCCAGCCTTGAATTGTATAAGGAAGAGAACTTGCTTGCTTTCCAAACATGGCTTACCGAAAACAACTGCTATGTTTTTACGATGAACGGCTTTCCGTACGGCAGTTTTCATCAAACGAAAGTGAAGGATCATGTGCATACTCCTGACTGGACTACTGCTGACCGTGTTGAATACACCATAAGGTTAGCACAAATACTATCTGCTTTATTACCTGAAGCATTGCAAGGCGGCATCTCCACTTCTCCCCTTTCGTATAAGCATTGGCATAAGGAAGCTGAGGTTTCGTCTGTTTTTAAAACTGCAACACTGCATGTATTGCAGGTAGCAGAGCAATTGATTAAAATTAATAAGGCCACTGGTAAACTTATTCATATAGATATTGAACCTGAACCCGATGGACTATTAGAAACGGGAACTGAATTTCTGGAATGGTACAGGCAATTTTTGCTCCCCTTAGGAATTCCTTTTATACAACAAAAGTTTGGTTGCAGTAAAGAGGAAGCGGAAAGTTTGATCAAAGACCATGTTCAGTTGTGTTATGATGTTTGTCATTTTGCAGTAGGTTATGAAGATCATGCTTCAGTTATAAATACATTAAAGCAAGAAGGTATTAAGACAGGTAAAATACAAATTAGTGCAGCGATAAAGGCAAAATTGCCGCCCGACTTACAAGGCAGAAAGCCTGTTATTGACGCCTTTAATAATTATAATGAATCTACTTATCTGCACCAGGTAATCGCTTTACAACATACCGGCGAAGTACTTCGCTATCCCGATCTTCCTGAAGCTTTGAAAGATGCAGACAATCCTACAGTAGCTGAATGGCGGGCTCACTTTCATGTGCCCATTTTTGCGAACGATTTTGGTGCTTTACAATCTACCCAGCAGGATATAAAGGAGGTAATTGCAATTCAACGCCAACAACCTTTTACAACACACCTGGAGATTGAAACATACACCTGGGAAGTATTGCCCGATGCTTTGAAGCTTCCCATAGGAGAATCGATTATACGCGAATTGGAATGGGTGATTAATTTATTAGACCAGAATGATGGACACAATAGCAAACAATGAAAGAAACGAGGTATGAATAAAACCGTTGTTATAGATATTGTTGGTCTTTCATTTTCTTTGATAGGAGAGCACACACCTTTTCTTAAGAAATATGTATCGACAAAACAGTTGGAGACAATAACTCCAATGTTGCCGGCTGTAACAACCTCTGTTCAGTCAACTTATCTTACCGGAAAGTTGCCCAACGAACATGGAATTGTGGGCAATGGTTGGTACGATCGTATAGAGTGTGAAGTGAAGTTTTGGAAGCAGTCGAACAAATTGGTGATGGCGGAAAAGATTTGGGATCAGGCAAAGAAAACAGACTCTTCATTCACTTGCAGCAATATGTTCTGGAGGTATAATATGTATTCCACTGTTGATTATTCTGTAACTCCACGACCCAATTATCTGGCAGATGGTCGTAAGCTTCCGGACTGTTATTCTTACCCTGCTGATCTTCGTGATTATTTACAACAAGAGTTAGGTCAGTTTCCCTTATTTAAATTTTGGGGTCCCGGCGCTGATATAACTTCTACAAAATGGATAGCAGATGCTTCTATCCTTACAGATAAAAAATACGATCCCACACTTACCCTCATCTATTTACCCCATTTAGATTATTGCCTGCAGAAGTATGGCCAGGACTTTTCAAAGATCAATAAAGATCTTAATCAAGTTGATAAAGTAGTTGAAGACCTGGTTTCTTATTACACAAATAAAGGTGCACGCATTATTTTATTATCGGAATATGGGATAACCAACGTAAGCCGGCCAGTACATATTAACAGAGCTTTACGTGAGGCAGGTTTGTTACAGGTAAGAGTAGAAAGAGGGCTGGAGTTATTAGATGCAGGCGCTTCAAAAGCATTTGCGGTAGCAGATCACCAGGTGGCGCATATATATGTAAATGACCAAAGTGTTTCAACACAGGTGAGGGAAGTTTTAGAGAAGATTCCCGGTGTTCAACTGATACTTAATAGAGAAGCACAAAAAGAAAATCATATAAATCATGAACGTGCCGGTGACTTTGTATTGATGGCAGACGAGCAAAGCTGGTTCACTTATTATTTTTGGTTTGATGATGCTAAAGCTCCGGATTATGCAAGAGTAGTAGACATTCACAAAAAGCCGGGATATGATCCCGTGGAAATGTTTATGACTTCAAAAGCCCGCGCAGCATATAAGTTATTAAGGAAGAAGGCAGCGCTTCGTTATGTGATGGATGTTATTCCCCTTGATGCGTCGCTGATTAAAGGTTCGCATGGCAGAATTGGAACACAGCAAACATTTCATCCTGTTTTAATAAGCGATAGGATTTTCAAAACATCTCTTATTGCAACCGATGTTTATGATATTATATGGCAGCATCTTATTTAAAAGCCCGGGTTAATGCTTCAACCAAATTCTTCTGCGCACGGGTGGCGCAATGTTATTTCAATATCCTTTCCTGAATTTTATTTTACATTCGCCACTTATCATTAAACTGTTTGCTCCATGAAAAAAATTACTATAATTCTGCTGCAGGAATTAATCTTGCTATTATGTTTCGGCTTCTTTTTATATTCAGGTCAAACCATTAAATATAGAGATACGGTTGCTTCTTATAATCGTTCATCTCTTACTCTTTTTGCAGGTAAAACAAAAGCAGAAGCCAAGGTTCAATTAAAGGTCGCTTTTCCAAATTTAACCTTCGATCTGCCGGTAGAATTTGTAAGCCCGGAAGATGGAACTAATCGCAATTTTGTAATTGCTCAAAAAGGTAAAATTCATGTTTTTAAAAATGATGCTAACGTAAAAAGCGCCCCCGTTTTTCTTGACATCACCGCGAAAGTTACATCAGGTGGCGAACGTGGATTGTTAGGTTTAGCCTTTCACCCTGACTTTAAAAAGAACGGTTATTTTTATGTAAACTACACACGGGGAGGCAAAGATCTCGAAACGGCCATTTCACGTTTTCGCGTAAGTAAAACAAATGCAAATGCAGCCGATGCCACCTCCGAAGAAGAGCTGCTTACCTATAAGCAGCCATTCAATAACCATAACGGTGGCAAAGTAGCTTTTGGAAAAGATGGCTACTTATACATTGCAGTTGGTGATGGCGGCAGTGGGGGCGATCCACAAAATAATGGTCAGAACAGAGCTGTGCTTTTAGGCAAAATCTTACGTATTGACGTAGATAAACGAGGTGGTAATTTAAAATACGCCATCCCCGCCGATAATCCCTTTATAGGTAACAAAGACGGTTTCAGGGAAGAAATTTTTGCTTATGGCTTGCGTAATCCATGGCGTTTCAGCTTTGATAAAACAACGGGTGATTTATGGGCAGGCGACGTTGGTCAGAATAAAATTGAAGAAGTTGACATCATTAAAAATGGACAGAACTACGGATGGAAAGTGATGGAAGCTAACGAATGTTTTAAAAGTGCAAATTGCGATAAAGAAGGGCTGGCCTTACCTGTATGGTCTTACCCGCAGGGCGGAGCAACAGGCCGTTCTGTAACAGGCGGCCATGTATACCGTGGAAAAAAATTGCCTGCATTGATTGGAAAATATATTTATGGAGATCATGTAACCGGTAACATGTGGACATTAACGGGTAATCAAGCCGGAAAGTACGACAATGCTTTCCTTATACAACACAGCGGTTCAATAGCCTCTTTTGGCGAAGATGCCAATAACGAACTTTATGTTTGTTCTTATGGCGACGGCAAAATTTACACTTTTGCTCCTAATTGACAATACTTGCTTCAACGGTTAGCTTACTAAAATGCATAGACTATTGTACATCCACACAAAGATTTTACAACTGATCTTTGCTGTCCATTTGTAAGCTCTCCTGCTGAAAGGTGATTGCCCGAGGAGGGACAAATGATTATATTTATCTCTTGCTTTTTGTCGTAACATTAAACCGTGATGAAACAAATTGTACTATTTCTGCTTGCTGTTTGTTTAGCCTTTCAGGTCGAGGCTCAAAATCAAACAAGCGTGAAAGAGTTAAATCACTACACATTTCCCGATTTTATGGAAGGAACGGTAAAGAAAAAAACCGGAGAGACAATTAAAACACTGTTGAATTATAATACGATTACACAAGAGATGATCTTTTTTTGCGCTTCATCCATACACTCTTTGTAAATCTAAAACTCAAACCATAATGCTCCCAATATGGGGGTATAATTTAGTTGCATATTTTTTTGACTTTGCGGGCCCATTTTTTCTGCTGCCTGAAACTTTGTACCAATAGGTGGAATAGCATACATAAAGCCTAAGTTGCCTGCAGGAAAAGGTGGACTTGTATAATCATTACCTGCGCCTTTTGGCTTCTCCGGCTTTAACATTTGAAAAAATGTATTCTCGTTTTCACAATAAATTGTAAAGGGCTTTTCTTTATTTTCAATAACTACCCAATTTATATTTGAATGATAACCTTTGAATTCAGGATAAAGCCAGCTTTCGCCGGTTACAGTGTTATTATAGTCTTTATGCCAAACGCCAAATTGTAAACCCTGCATCCTGTTTTTCCAAACACGATATGGTCCTCTTCCAAGCCATTTCATACCTGTAATTTTTTCTTCAGGATAGTTAATGGTTAGACCAATAAAATTTGCTTCGCCTTTTTGCTGATAAGTATATTCAAGCTTTACAGGTACACCCGGAGAGAAAATCCATTTAAGAGACATTGCACCTTCTGCTGCATAAGAAGTTTCAACAATATAATTGTTACCACTTGCATAATGATTAAAACTTTTTACTGCAAGTTGTGCAGATGCCATAACAGGACCACCCGACAAAGAAATAGTAGTTTTATTGCTGATCACCTTATCAAGAAATCCGGTGCTCCTGGTAAAATAAAAACTTACATTTCCATTTTCAATGATGAGTTGATCGCCATCATCTTTACTTTTAATAACAATAACATTAGTATTTTTAGTGAGAGCTTTTTTTGTTATTTGCTTTGCAGTAGAAATCGTCCAGCTCCAGGTAAATAACTCATGGTTGTTTTGATCGAAAGCAGTAAGGTATAATGCATCACTATTTTTCCATGACGATGGAAGATTGATTTTTAAAAAACCTTGTTCACCTGGTGCTAAAGAAACGGGAGCACAATTTCCTGTTGCGTTGGTATTATATTGCGATGCTGCCTGAGATGGCAAAGGGAATGACACGAGTTTCCATTTGAAAGTGCATTGGTTGAGGTTTGTATATAAATAGCGGTTCTCCACTTTAATCTTACCACCAAAAATTGCGGGAATGTTTTTTAGATTAATATAAACAGGACTCCATATTTCTTTAATAGCGTAATAACTTGCTTCCTTCTCACGATGCGGGCCTACAATTCCATCCGCTCCATGGTTGCCATCTGTATCTATCCATCCACCTTTATCTGTTCTCACCATACCTTCATCTGCAAGATCCCATAAAAATCCTCCTGCATCATATTGGTACTTAAGCATCAGTTCCCAAAAATCCTGTAAACCTGCTGCGTGGCCACCATCATAAAGCCCATGCATAAACTCAGTAGGAAAGAAAACTTCGTTACCATACAAAGTAGAATTAACAACATAATTATAGTCGGGGTAGTGTTTTGTATCTGTTCCATTAAACCTTTCCTGGGGATGATACACCAACCTGTTTTGCGGATCGTATAATTTAAAATCATTGTCTAAAGCACGGTTCCAGCCACCTTCATTTCCATTAGCCCACATAACATTAGAAGGATGATTAACATCCCTTTCCACAAGTTCTTTTACCAGCTTTCTTCCAACAAGTGTATCGTAAGCGGCCTGCCAGCCTGTTAGTTCATCCAACACAAATAATCCAAGTGAATCACATACATCTAAAAAGTGTTGGTCGGGAGGATAATGTGACATGCGGACAGCATTCATGTTCATGTCTTTCATAAGCTTTACATCCATAATACTTATTCCTTTACTTAATGTACGGCCACTTTCAGGCCATGCACTATGCCGGTTTACTCCTTTAAAAATCACTTTCACGTTATTTACGTAAAAGCCATCGGATAGTCTTAACTCGGCTGTACGAAAACCGAAACGCTGCTTAATCGTATGGATGATCTTACCATTTCGCTTTAGTGATAATACAACATGGTATAAATGAGGCCTTTCCGGGTTCCATGTTTTAATTTGTTGATACTGGTTTTGCAAATAAACAGAGTCTGAGGAAATTTCTGCAGTAAAATGCTTTGCAACATTTGCTCCGTTTACCTCCTGAACCTGTGCTTCAAGCTTATCTCCTTTAATGCTGTTTCCAATTGAAGCGTTTAATTTGAAAGCTCCGTTCGCTTTAGCATCAATGGCTATTTTATCTATAAATGTTTCAGGAACAATTTCAAGATACACTGGTCTGAAGATTCCACTTAGTGCCCAAAAATCTCCCTCACGCTCTGCCCTGTTTACTGATCTATTTGCTGATTGCTTACTAACAGTTACTTCTAAAATATTACTTATGTTATATTGTACCAGGTTAGTAACATCATACCTGAATTGATAAAATCCTCCCTGATGTACAGGGCCTGCTAATTGTCCATTAATTTTTACTTCAGCATCCGTCATCACACCTTCGAAAACAATAAATAACTTCTTGTTTTTCCATTGAACAGAAGCAGGAAATGCATACTTATATAAACCTTGTTCATCGCTTCGTCCTCCTTTATCGTTGGTGTAGCCGTTGCCGTAAGTATAATTTCCAAAACCCTGCAGTTCCCAATTTGATGGAACAGCGATCTTAGTCCACTTGCCACTGTTTTGTCCCTTGGTGCAAAAGAAATCCCATTTAACTGTATGGTCTTTATCAGTACCTGACAAATTATATACAATAGTTTGCTGAGCTATTGCAAAAGAAGTTATACCGACTATTGTAATACAGGATAGTACTATAACTTTTATCAACCCTTGTATTTTGAGATTACCTTTATATAGATTAAATCTTACATTCAAAAGCATTTGTTCTGTTTTAATTTAAGTATCCAAATCATTTTATTAGTTTTTTTGAATTTAATGCCTCCCGTTTTTATTCTGGCTTTATTCCAAAATCCATTCAACTTCATCATAAATGTTTTGTCCTTTATTATTAGCTGTAAGCCTGGTAACATTTTTTCCTTTTTTGTAATGGAACATTTTCAAAAATAAAGGGAACAGAGGTTATTCCTATGTAGTAGTCTCCACCACTTACCGTTTACAAATAATTGAGGTTTTCCTCTGATATGACCCTGAAAGAGTCAAATGTTTATAGTAAAAATAATTGTTCAATTCCACCTACGACCCATTGGGTAGCGCGAAATATTTGTTTTCTAATTTTTATAAACATTTGACCGCTTTGCGGTCAATTAATAATTTGATAAATCATTTTAAAACATCGCAAACTCACATTATATTTAATATGACCTGCAATGCATTCAAGGGAACAAGATTGTAAAACATATATTGATTCATTGTGAAACTTTATCTTACAGAGAGATATTCTCGTACAGATTCCTACTAAACGTTTCGATCATGTTTCTTAACGTCTTCATTTCAAAATAATGATTGGTGCCCGCATAACATAGCTATCCTTTCCGTTAGGATGGAATGCTCTTGCTTTTATAGTTTTACCTGATGTTAGCATAAACGGATCCTTATATAATAAAGAGGACCCTGTGGGTATACTGGGTGTTGAAATTAGATGGTAAATTTGTCAGAACTTTTTTACCCTTCATAACAGCTAATTTTAAATCAGTAATATCATGAAACAGTTCGTAATACTTATTGTTTGTCACATGGGGTTGACATGCTTAGGTCAAAGTAAAATACAAGACCGCGAAGTGCAGATAAAAAATGCGTTACTGGCCGCGCCATCCGATAAAAAAGAGAGCGCTGCTGTGTATGGTTATTCAGCTTCTAAGGAGTTTATTTTGCTGCGCAAAGGCACAAACGAATTTATTTGTTTGGCTGATGATCCTGATCAGCCGGGTTTTTCTGTAGCCTCTTACCATCGCGATCTTGAACCTTTCATGAAGCGGGGACGGGAGTTAAGAAAACAGGGAAAAGCCGTTGGCGAAATATTTGACATTCGCGAAAAAGAAGTGAAGGCGGGGAAATTAGCTATGCCTAAACAACCAACGAGTTTATATGTATATTCTGCTGCAAAAGAAAATTATGATAATGCAACAGGATTAGTTAAAGAAGGGTTGCTAAGGTCAGTAATTTATATACCTTTTGCCACTGCTGAAAGTACAGGACTGCCTTTAAAACCGGAAGCACCCGGCATGCCGTGGATCATGAACCCGGGTACTCATGGTGCACATATTATGATAAACCCTCCTAAAGCCAATTAATTTGTTTTGCGTTAATTTCTGTTCCTTATTGCTACATAAGAATAAGAAAATGAGGCTACGTTTTATAGTCGGTTAATTAAGATTGGGTGTGATTTGCTTGTCAAATGCCTCATGTTGAAATTATATTGATATTACGCTTTATAAAAATCTCAACACAATTTCTTCCAATACCATGAATTCATCAGCCAACTGTGCAATTAAAAATACTTACCCGATGCAGGTGTTGGAATTCCGTCTGCCGTCTTTGTTTATCTAACATCAAACTCCGGGTCTTCAATTCCGATCATCGGTCCTGCTATTTCTGCATCACCACTTACTTAAAATTATCAAAATGGGCAGAGATTCGCTCTTCGACCTGTTGCGATACAAAGGATTACTGGTTCAAAAGACCAGGCGCTTTCACATTACAAAAGACTCCAATC
>MWYU01000503.1 GCA_002050375.1 Chitinophagales bacterium 62-2 | reverse complement strand
TCTTTATCGGGTGTGGGCAAACCGCTTTTACCCACACAGGAACTATGGTACACTAAAAAATTTACTGTGCCTGCTACATGGGCAGGAAAAGATGTAGTGCTTCATTTTGATGCGGTGGATTGGGAAACAAAACTATGGGTGAACGGTAAGAAGGTTGGAGAGCATAAAGGTGGCTCCGATCCGTTTTCATTTAATATCACCCCTTATCTAAAGAATGGAGAACAGCAAATTGTTATGTCTGTTTGGGACCCTACAGATACCGATCTTCAGGCAAGAGGCAAACAGGTTTTGGATCCGAGAGGGATTTGGTATACTGCAGTTTCAGGTATATGGCAAACGGTTTGGCTCGAACCGTTAAATAAAACTTCTGTTCAGCAATTTGTTCCGGTTCCGGATATTGATAATGGAAAGATCAGCTTTACCACAACAGCTTCTTCAATAACCGGCAAAGAACAATTACATTTTGTAATTAAACACCAGGGGAAGGTTATAAAAGATACCGTAGCTGCATTTGCAAATAATATCAGTGTCACTATTCCGTCAGCTAAACTATGGACACCTGAATATCCGAATATTTATACAGTAGATGTTGAATTACGTAGCAGGGATAAAGTAACGGATCAGTTCAATACTTATTTTGCTATGCGTAAAATTTCGTTAGGCAGCGATAAAAATGGTTATACACGATTAATGCTCAACAATAAACCAATTTTTCAATACGGCACACTCGACCAGGGCTGGTGGCCGGATGGATTGCTCACCCCTCCATCTGATGAAGCAATGTTATTTGATATGGTAAAGCTAAAAGAGATGGGGTTTAATATGCTGAGAAAACATATTAAAGTGGAGCCTTCCCGATACTATTATCATGCTGATACAATGGGTTTACTTCTTTGGCAGGATATGCCTTCCGGTTTTGCCGGCACGGGTCCTTCGCATGTTGCAGCAGATGCTAAAGAAGACTGGGTTCGCCCTGCAGAATCGGCAAAACAGTTTGAAGCAGAATGGAAAGCTATTATGGATCATTTAAAGTTTTTCCCAAGTATTGTAATGTGGGTTCCACTAAATGAGGGCTGGGGGCAATACGATACTAAGAGACTTGCAGCATGGACAAAGAGCTATGATCCTACACGCCTGGTTGATGCGCCAAGCGGTTGGACTGACCGTGGCGTTGGTGATGTAAACGATGCGCATCAATATCCTGGTCCCGGGATGGAGCCGCCATCAGCAAACAAAGGAAGGGCAATTGTTTTAGGGGAATTTGGAGGACTTGGGTTAGTCGTAAAAGATCACATCTGGAACCCTAACAAGCGCAACTGGGGTTACAAAACTTACCTCGAAAATCAAACACTTACTTCGGAGTATACACAGTTAATGTATAACATGGAATTAATGGTACCAAGAGGATTAGCGGCAGCGATTTACACGCAAACAACCGATGTGGAAGGCGAAGTAAACGGCCTTATTACCTATGATAGGGAAGTGGTTAAAATTCCTGAAGAGATGCTGCGGATTTTACATGCTCCGCTATATAGAGAGCTTGCAGGTAAAATAACTTTCATTAACAAGCAAAGTGAGACGGATGCGAATAAGTTTAAAAGCACACAAGGCAAAGTATCAAATGATTGGTTAAACACGTCTGCTCCTGAAAATTTTACTGAGACTTCCGAACCTGTCGCATTAAAAACAGGAGCTTCCGTTTATAGCTACCAGGATTTTAATATTGCTGATATGCCATCCGGGTTAGGTTTAAAGCTGCTTGGTTTTGGTGATGCAAAAGTTTATTTGAATGGTAAGTTGGTATGGCAGGAAGATAAGATAAGAACTAAAAGGCACTATGATGACATCAACCTTTCTAATAACATAAAGTATCTTATGCCCGGCAATAATCGTATAGCTATTGAGTGTACCAATGCAACTCAGGATATGAAGTTCGATTTTGCATTATATAGGTTGGATAATTAGGAACATTGAATTAAGAAAGAGATGAGGTTGATAGCGCTGTGAAAATCCCTGTCGACGTGTGGTTTATTTCTGAACCGCAAAGACACCCGACGGCTGAGCGGAACACAGAGAAAACCTTAGGTATTTATAAAATAGAACTTGCCACATGAAAATTAGGTTGCTCACGATTGCTTTTATTCTCCCGCTCTTTTTATGGAGTAATACTTATTCGCAAACAGCTAAAAATTCTAAGCCCAATATTGTATTAATAATGGGCGATGATCTTACTTTCAACGATATCGAACCTTATGGAAGTACTCAGGTAAGAACGCCTAATCTTACGGCGCTTGCCAAAGAAAGTATGTGTTTCGATAACATGTTTACATCATCATCGGTTTGCGCACCTGCGCGCCAACAACTTCTTACCGGAGTTTACCCCGTGCGAAATGGCGCTCATCCCAATCATAGTGTTGTATATGATGGCACCAGAAGTGTTGCACACCACCTGCAAGACCTGGGTTATGAAACAGCTCTCATCGGTAAAAGGCATTATGGACCCGAGCAGTCTTTTCCGTTTAAATTCTTAGGCGGAAGGAACAATGATAATGGAGAAGGCAAAGACATTGAGTTAGAAAAAGCTGAAGCATTTGTAAACAGTACTAAGGATAAGCCATATTTTCTTATGGTTACTTCAAACCAGCCACATGGTCCCTTAACACGTGGTAATCCATCAGCTTATCCCGCAAATAAAATAAAATTGAATCCCGGCTTTGTTGATACTGATGAAACACGGAAAAATCTTGCAAAATACTATGCAGAGATAACCTACCTGGATAGCTGCGTCGGTGTGGTAATGAATATTGTAAAAAGATCAGGACGTATGGATAATACGGTCGTAATTTTTCTGACCGAACAGGGATCGGGAACATTGCCTTTTGCTAAATGGACGCTTTACGATGCCGGGTTAAAAGCAGGTTGTATAATTAAATACCCCGGCAAGATAAAACCCGGCACCCGCAACAAAGCACTAACTCAGTATGTAGATATTGTTCCTACTCTAATTGATATAGCAGGTGGCGATCCCACAAAAGTAAACACCGGTGTTAAAGATGCTAATGGTTATACCGGCTTTGATGGTAAGAGCTTTAAAAATGTTTTATTAGGCGAATCGAACGAACTTCGCGATGTCGTTTTTGGGGTGCAAACAACAAGAGGTATTATAAACGGAAGCAATAGTTATCCTGTCAGGTCTGCCCGAAACAAGAATTACCTGTACATCCACAACCTTCAACCTGGTAATACTTTTCAAAATGTTATAGTTCGCACTCCCTTGTTTAAATCCTGGTTAAGTAAAGATCCTGTAAGAGCGAATTTTTATATGAACCGACCCGAAGAGGAGTTATATGATGTAGTAAAAGATCCGTATCAATTAGTAAACCTTGCTGCTGACCCTTCTCTTAAAAAGGTTAAAGATCAATTAAAAGCAGAACTCGCGGCATTTATGAAACAACAGGGTGACAAAGGCATTGCCACGGAAATGGATGCTAATAACAGGCAACCTAAAACGCCGGAAGATGATGGAGGATAAACGCTCTCTTATTATTTAAGCGCTTACTAAACTTACTTTTAAATGATTAATAAGATCGTAAGGTTAATACTACTTCCGCTTTTACTGGTTGTACTTCTTTTTTCCCCGAAGTCCTTATTTTCTCAGAAGAAAAAGGATAGCAGTTCAAATATTTTTCTTGCAGATCCTACTATATTTTATAATAATGGTACTTATTATTTATATGGAACAGGCGCCGGAAAATATGCTGATGGGTTTGCAGCTTACACATCTTCTGATTTAAAAAAGTGGAAAGGACCTGTTGGTATCAGCGATGGTTTTGCACTTAAAAAAGGTGATGCTTATGGCGATAGTAAATTTTGGGCTCCCCAGGTATTTGAATACAATAACAAATTCTACATTGCCTATGCTGCTAACGAACATATTGGTATTGCAGTTAGTGATAATCCTTTAGGGCCTTTCAAACAAGATAACCACACCGCTATTTCCGAAGACATAAAGCAAATCGATCCCTTCATATTTATTGATGACGACAGAAAGAAATATTTGTATTATGTTATAGTAGCCAATGGAGGGAATAGAATATTCGTTGCAGAAATTAACGATGATATATTATCGGTAAAAAAGGAGACAGAAAAGCTTTGTATAGAGGCGACGTCGCAATGGGAGAATACTGCAAATGCAAAATGGTCAGTAACGGAAGGACCAACAGTTATTAAACATAAAGGTTTTTACTACTTACTTTACAGCGCCAACGATTTTAGAAACATCGATTATGCAGTGGGATATGCTGTAAGCAAATCTCCTTTGGGGCCTTGGAAGAAGTACGAGGGAAACCCTATAATTCATAGAAATATGACCGGTAAAAATGGTAGCGGTCATGGCGATATTGTAAAAGGAAAGAATGGAGATTTGTTTTATGTTTTTCATACCCATAATGCTGTAGATAAAGTAGCACCAAGAAGAACAGCTATTATAAAAATGCAGTTTAAAAATAATAAATCGGGTATAGATAAGTTGGCCGTTAGTCCAGGTTCATTCTATTATTTATCCAGGTAATGTTGAAGAACAAAATATATTGGTTGTAGGGACAGGTGGCGACCTGTCCCTACATCTGCGACATGTTCCTACAACACCAATACAAAACCCAATATTTTTCAAAATCTAAAAGGCAAATATTGTATAACCTTCATACCATGAAAACCAAAATCTATACCCTCAAATGTTCTTTTTGTATTTTATTGTTGTTAACCACTTGCTGTTACGGTCAGTCTGCCAAGGTTGATAAACGTCCCAATATCATAATTATCTTAGCCGATGACATGGGGTTTTCGGATGTTGGTTGTTATGGCGGAGAAATTCAAACACCTAACATAGATTACTTAGCTGAAAAAGGTTTAAGGTTTTCCCAGTTTTATAATGCCTCACGTTGTTGCCCTACACGTGCGGCTTTGCTCACCGGTTTGTATAATCACCAGGCCGGTGTTGGTAACATGAGTTTTGATCAGCAAAAGCCAGGATACCGCGGCTATCTAAAAGAAAATACTATTACTATCGCTGAGCTATTAAAAACAGGTGGTTATAAAACAGGTATGGTAGGCAAGTGGCATGTTGCTAATACAAATGTTTTGCCTGATAAAAAGGAACATCTTGCATGGCTTAATCATCAAAACGATAAGCCCGAATTTGCCCCTTTAGAACAATATCCTGTCAATAGGGGGTTCGATAAATATTATGGAAATATATGGGGAGTAGTCAATTTTTTTGATCCCTTTAGTTTGGTTAACGGTACACAACCGGTAAAAGATATTCCAAAGAATTTCTATTATACTGATGCTATAAATGATACTGCTTCGGCTTATATCAGGGAGTTTAGTAAAAGTAAGCAGCCATTCTTTTTATATGTAGCGCAAACCGCCCCGCATTGGCCATTGCATGCTTTACCCCAGGATATAAAAAAGTATGAAAACGTTTATAAAGTTGGATGGGATGCGATACGCGAACAACGCTATAAGAAGATGGTTGCAAAAGGTGTATTTCCTGCTGATAAAAACCTATTATCCCCGCGTTATAATGGAGAGCTTAAGTGGGAAGACTATCCGGGTAAAGAATGGGAAGCATATGCTATGGCTGTTCGTGCAGCAATGGTTGATCGTATGGACCAGGGCATTGGAAGAATAATTAAAACGCTGCGCGAAACAGGTGAGATCGATAATACGCTTATATTGTTTTTAAGCGACAATGGCGCAAGTTGTGATGATGCTCAAAATTATGGGCCTGGCCTGGATCGTCCCGGTGAAACACGCAGTGGAAAGCAAATTATTTATCCTGTTGATAAAAAAGTACTGCCTGGCCCTGAAACAACTTTTGCATCTACCGATACTATGTGGAGCAATGTTGCAAACACACCGTTTCGTTTTTGGAAAATGGAATCTTATGAAGGTGGGATCTGCACTCCGCTGATAGCTTTTTGGCCTAAAGGTATTAGAGCTAAACAAGGGAGTGTTACAAACCAGGTTGGTCATGTATTAGATTTTATGGCAACGGTGCAAGAGATGGCAGGTGTAAGTTATCCTGCAGAATTCAAAGGCAATAAAATAACGCCAACAGAAGGTGTAAGCCTGTTGCCGGTTTTTAAAAATGAAAAGCGTGAGGGACATGAGTACTTATTTTTTGAACACGTTCGTGGCAGGGCTGTTAGAAACGGAGATTGGAAACTTGTTTCATTAGGAGAGAAAAGAGCCTGGGAATTATACAATTTAAAAGAGGATCGTACCGAGACACATAACCTTGCGGCACAACATCCCGAGATGGTAGAGAAACTAAAAAATAAATGGCTGGAGTGGGCTAATGCAAATAATGTTTTGCCAAAGCCAAATGCAAGGGCGATTGAATAGGGTTTGAATTTGTTTCGGTTTTTAAAAGCTTTAATTATATGAAAAATATTGTGTTTGCTTGCTTGTTTGGTAGCATGTTTTTGTCAATAGTTGTTGCTAATGCACAGCAACAACAAAAGCCTAATGTTATAATCATTTTTATTGATGATATGGGTTATGGTGATTTAACTTGTTATGGCAACAAACAAATCAACACAAAAAACATTGATGAGCTTGCACAAAAAGGAACACGCTTCACGCAGTTCTATGTTAACTCCCCGGTATGTTCGCCCTCAAGGGTAGCAATGATGACAGGTCAATATCCTGCCCGCCACCAGTTTTATACATATCTCGCTGAAAGGAAAAAGAATGTTGAAAATAAGATGCCTGATTTTTTACCTGCAACTGTTCCAACGTTAGCTAAAATGCTTCATGCAAATGGTTATGCAACTGCTCACATTGGCAAATGGCATTTGGGTGGAGGCAGAGATGTTGGGGATGCTCCGCTTCCCACTGATTATGGTTTTGATAAATCGTTCACCAGCTTCGAAGGGTTAGGTGACCGGACTCTGCACCTTAATGATGATCTTAACAAACAGAGTGCAAAATTGGGAAGGGGAAAAATTATTGAAGCCCCTCAACGTAAGCAAACGGAGATATATGTTGATAGTGCTTTAGCGTTTGTTAAGCGAAACAAACAAAAACCCTTCTTCATTAATTTTTGGCCTAACGATGTTCATGATCCTTACAATCCTGAAGAAGGCACGGATAAAAAGTTCGCTTCAGTAACAGCTAATGCAGAGCAACAAAAGTTTTTAGCAACGTTGCAGGAGTTAGATAATCAGATCGGCCCGTTTATGAATGAGTTGAGAAAAATGGATCTGCTAAAAAATACATTGATTCTATTTACAAGTGATAATGGTCCTACTGATTGGCCGCGTTATTATAAAAATGGAGGAGAACCGCCATGCAGTGCCGGTGATTTACATGGAAGAAAATGGAGCTTGTATGAAGGAGGTATCCGGGAGCCTTTTATTGCGGTATGGCCCGGAAAAATACCGGCAGGTAAAGTAAATACAGCAAGTGTGATGAGTGTGGTTGATATTGTACCAACTGTTGCCGGTTTAACCAATACCCAAAAACCTGCTAATTACATTTCAGACGGTGCAGATGGAAGTGACGTCTTATTAGGAAAAAATAAAAACGTGTCAAGAGATTTTTATTGGTACTACAACAATAATCCTTTTCCTGGCAAGCAGGAAAATATTTCACCTTCCCTTGCTATAAGATCGGGCAAATGGAAATTATTAATGGAGCCTGATGCAACAAAAAAACAATTATATAACCTTGACACAGACCATAGGGAAAGTAAAAACATTGTTGATGCAGAAAAGAAAATAGCGGAGCAATTAACGGGTAAGCTTAATAACTGGTACAAAGATGTTGTTCAGAAAAATGCGAAGCATTAATTAATAAACAGGCTAAAGTAATTTAATTGTCATGTTCTGATACCAAAATAAACTTTAGATGTTTATACATTAAATTTGCCTGTGATTCTAAAACCATTAGACATATTAAAAGTTGCTAACCAGGAAACCGTTGATACTTCAATGGATCTGCTTTATTCAAAGGAGCAGCATATACCCGGATCGATTCAGTACTCTATAAAGCGTTATTATTCACAACACCCTCTCGCTTCTGAAGATACAGGAATGATGGTCTATCACTATCACAATAGTCATCCCGATAAGAATTATTTAGAGCTTAGATATTGCACTACCGGCAACCGGTATTGCGAAGAAAAAAGTTGTGCAAAATGTAACGAGTTGCCTACTAATAATTGCAGCGGTAAATCTCAAACTGTTGATGTTTTTACTTTTCACTTTACCAGTACATTTCTTAACCAGTTTACTCATAACGTTAAGGTAAGCAACCGTAAAGATGAGGTTCTCGCATTTAAGCATCCATCGTCTTTTACAAAAATATTTCCTGTTTGTAGCCGTAAGCGAAACGTTTTAGATTCCCTGCTTAACCATAGTTATAGCGGAAGCCTTGAAAATATTTTTGTTAATGCAAAAATGCACGAGCTGCTATTGTATAGTTTAGAATGTTTGGTTGATGAAAAGGAAGAAGGATTCGCCTGCAAATTTTTAGAAAACGACCTGGATCGCGAAAAAATATTGAATGCAAGGGAAGTTCTTTTAAAGCATATCGGTGAGCCAATTACAATTAAAGAATTAAGCCGTAAAGTGGCTATTAACGAATGCTATTTAAAGAAAGGTTTTAAAGAAATATTTGGTACAACTATTTTTGATTTTTACCAACAACAGCGCATGGAACATGCAAAGTATCTATTGTATGAAAAAGGTTTAAGTGTAACAGATGTATCCGCACTACTTGGTTATTCTTCTATATCCCACTTTTCTACGGCGTTCAAAAAGCATACAGGCTTAAAGCCTTGCGAGTTGTTATTGCGTTAGACTTAGGATATGCATTTCTTCTATTATGGCTGGAGCTCTTCCAGGCTCTCTTTTGCAGCTTTTATAGTTTCATCAAGGTCAGCATAAGACAAAGCATTATTTAAGAACCAGCTCTCAAATGCAGATGGAGGAAGGTAAATTCCCCTATTAAGCATAGCGTGAAAAAATTGATTAAATCTTGCATTATTAGCAGATGCTGCAGTTGCAAAATCAATCACCGGATGATCGCTAAAATGAATGCTGATCATGGAGCCAAGTTGATTAATAACATAAGGTTGTCCCCATGCTTTTAAAACTTTATTTAATCCGTCCCGTAAGTAAACTGTTTTGTCTTCAAGCTCTTTATAGATGGAAGAGTTACTTTTTAGTTCTTTTAGTAATGTATAACCTGCAATCATTGCGATAGGGTTTCCACTTAATGTTCCTGCCTGGTAAACATTTCCGAGCGGGGCAATGTGTTGCATAATTTCTTTTCGCCCGCCAAATGCACCCACCGGCATACCTGCACCAATCACTTTACCGTAAGTAACAAGGTCGGCTCTTATACCAAGCTTTTCCTGTGCACCACCAGGTCCTAATCTGAAGCCTGTCATTACTTCGTCAAGTATTAAAACAATTCCTTCTTCATCGCATAGCTTACGTAAACCTTTTAAAAATCCTGGTTGAGGTAAAATACATCCCATGTTCCCGGCTACCGGCTCGGTAATAATTGCTGCAATTTCCCCTTTATGTTCTGATGCTAATTTTTGTACGCTTTCTATATTGTTGTACGATGCGATTAATGTATCATTTGCTACACCTGCAGTAACTCCGGGTACTGTTTGAATATTAAAAGTAGCAACCCCACTTCCTGCCTTAACTAAAAAACTATCTGCATGACCATGATAATGTCCTTCAAATTTGATAACCTTATTTAGTCCTGTATATCCGCGGGCCAAACGTAAAGCACTCATGCAAGCTTCAGTACCGCTGCTAACCATTCTTATAAGATCAACATTCGGAACCATACTTATTATCAACTCAGCCATCTCAACTTCCAACTCTGTAGGAGCGCCATACGAAGTTGAGTGAACGGCAAATTCCTGTATAGCTTTTACTACCGGCTCATAGGCATGACCTAAAATCATTGGTCCCCACGAAGCGATATAATCAATGTAACGGTTTCCATCTACATCATACAAATAAGCTCCTTTTGCTTTCTTAATGAATATTGGTGTTCCCCCTACGCTTTTAAATGCACGCACAGGAGAGTTTACTCCTCCGGGAATACTTTGTTGAGCTCTTTCAAATAATTTTATGCTTGTTTCTATCATATTCTAAATATGCCACAAAGGCAATAAGGCACAAAGTAACACAAAGACTTAGTGCAGCTTACCGCCGTTGGGTCTTTGTGACCTATGAACTTAAAAGCCTTGCTGCATCCTTTGCAAAATATGTAGCAATCAAATCTGCACCTGCTCTTTTGAAGCCTGTTAATATCTCAAGAACCGCTTTGTCTTCGTTAACCCAACCCATTTTAGCCGCTGCTTTAATCATTGCATATTCACCGCTAATGTTATAAACACTTACGGGAACATCAACAGCGTTTTTAACCTCACGAACAATATCTAAATAGGGAAGACCGGGTTTTACCATAACGATGTCTGCGCCTTCTTCAACATCCATTAAAGCTTCTTTAACCGCTTCTATCCTGTTTGAATAATCCATTTGATAAGTCTTTTTATCTCCAAAGCCGGGGGCACTATCAAGTGCATCTCTGAATGGTCCGTAAAAGCAGGAAGCATACTTAGCACTATAAGCCATAATGCCGACTTTAGTAAAACCGCTTCCTTCAAGCCCTGCACGAATAGCACCAATACGCCCGTCCATCATATCGCTTGGTGCAACCATATCAACACCTGCTTCTGCGTGACTGATACTCATTTTAACCAATGCTTCCACTGTAGGATCGTTTACAATTTCACCGTCCTCAACTATCCCATCATGACCGTAAGATGAGTAAGGGTCTAATGCAACATCAGTCATTATATACATTTCAGGCACTGCATCTTTAATAGCTTTAATGCTTCTTTGCATTAGGCCGTCTTTGTTCCATGCCTCTTTACCTGTATTGTCTTTCAGTTCATCTTTACATTTAATGAAGAGCAAGACGCTTTTGATGCCCATGCTATAC
>MWYU01000589.1 GCA_002050375.1 Chitinophagales bacterium 62-2 | reverse complement strand
GCTCTTCCTTTTGCCGGCGACAAAAACAGCTTCAATCTGTTTATATGTATGGGAGGCGATCAAACCTTATTTATAAAACGATCTCTCTTTAATCTTTGTAATGGATTTAGAGAAGATATGAAGATTATGGAAGAAATATGAGTTTTGTGAAAGAGCCCGGAAACGGGTTAAATACAAGATATTGAAGGGCGAAGTATTGATATCCGCCAGAAAGTATGAAACCAATAGCTGGCTTCAGGTGCAGCTTGCAAATTTTAAAGTGGTTCGCATGTATAAAAAAGGTGCCTCCCAAAAGGATATATTAAACACTTATACAAAGCTGCTCAAATACCGTAAAAATTCTTTTTAGATTTCTGGTTAGAAGCAATGCTATAAAATTCTTTACAGTTAAACCCAAATAATGGTGAAAGGCGTATTTATAATATGCAACTTAAATATGCACGATTATATTTCGGGTATACAGCAAATTGGCATTGGAGTAAAAGACGCGTCACAATTGTTGAATGAATATGCACAAAGGTTTGGGATGAACACATTAGTTTTTGATGATGTATCGGAGGCTAAATTAATGACAAAATATACTGGTGGTGAAGTGTATAAAAGGCAGGCATTACTATTACTTAACATGAAGGAGCTTTTTAATTACTTTCTTTTCTGCTCTTTTGGTTTTCTTCTTTGTCTTTTGATAGGATAGAAATTCTTTTTTCCTGTCTTTTATAATTACACCTGCTATGCCTTTGTTTGTATTGCTTTCTTATTAGGTTATAGCTTACATAAACTTTGTTGCAACAATCCCATAGGAGTTTTACAGGTGTAGGAAAACTGATGCGGCTTTCATAACAGGTAGCATCCTGGCTGCTGATATTGGTTTGCGTTAGTTCGGGCTTCCAGTACCGGGCAAATATCTTTTGCATAGCTGCAATATCTAAGTGCTCACCTATGTACCCACGCCAGTAACTGGGCAGGTTGGTATCCTTTATTACTTCGCCGGGTTTTAACTGTATGGCACAAAAATATTGCATGCTCCAGTCGGTGTTGATGCGCTGGATGAGCAACTCGTCGCTCAGGCATAAATAGTGTTTTAAGAACTGTAAGGCTATTGCGCCTTTTACATCAAACCAGGGCTTGCAGCCCTTGCCGCTTATAGTGTGCTTAGGTGCTGGTAAAGTGGATGCCAAAGCATCAAAAGGAATGGATAGATACAACTGCCCTAAATCAGTTTGTAAAAATCTTGGGTGCAGTAAATGTTGATGAGGAAATAGTAAATTTGTCATGGATCTAAATATTAACGCTGCCTCACTTTGAACATATTTAATGCCATTGTGGAGCTTTTTTAATACTTAGTTATCACCAAAGCCTTATCAGATGTGGATTACGGGTTTTCAGGGAGACCCTAAAATGATTTAATGTGTTTTACGTTTTTCGTTCAACTGCCGAAGGTATAAATATGCGTAACCTGCACCTTTAATCAACTATTGTATTTGATGCTATCATATAAGGGTACCCTATGCACCTAAGTCTGGTATATCAGTAATTTTCTTTGATTGATGTTTCTCAGTAAACTCGCTTGGCGTTACATTGAACTGTTGCATAAAGCACCTTGAAAAGTAGGATGGGGAATTGAAGCCGGTCATATACCCTACTTCTGAAATATTATGTTCCCCACTCAATAACATTTTTGCTGCATTTTTTAAACGGATCAACCGGATAAATTCATTAGGAACGTGACCCGACATTGCTTTCAGTTTCTTATGGAGGCTTGACCGGCTCATAGCCATTTCCTTACTTAATTCTTCAACCGATAATTGAGGATCTGTAATTCGTTCTTCAATAATCGAAATCAACTTTTCTACAAACTTCTTATCATGTGTGTTGGTAGTTAAAGTATTTACATCAGCAAAAGGCTGTTGTGTAAACTTGTTCTTTAATCTTACTCTTGATGCAAGTAAATTTTTAATAACAACAGTTACATGTTTCCATTTAAAAGGCTTAATCATATATGCATCTGCACCATTTTCTATACCGGCTATCTCTGCATCTGAATTACTTTTTGCTGTAAGTAATATTAATGGAATATGGCTATAGTTCACATTACTTTTCACCTTTTTACAAAATTCAATTCCATCCATCTCCGGCATCATTACATCGGAAATAATCAGGTCGACAGCGTTTGCCTCTAACATATTCAAAGCCTCCACTCCATTGGTAGCTCGAATACTTCTATAGTTTTCTGTCTTCAGGCTTTTTGAAATAAATTCAAGTAACGATGCATCATCTTCAACCACTAATATAACCGGCCTGTCTTCTTCCTCTTCTTCTCTATTTAAAACAGGGTTACTAATTTCGTTTTCAACAGCAATCACTTCAGGCATTTCATAAGGAATCATAACAGTAAAAATAGTTTGAACTCCTTCTTTACTTTCAACTGATAATTTCCCCTGATGTTTTTCGGTGAGGGATTTTGCGAGTGCAAGACCTATTCCTGTTCCCCCTAAATTATTATACTGGTGTTCTCCTGAACTTACTTTGAAAAATGTCTTAAATATATTATCCAGTTGGTTTGCAGGTATTCCAATTCCATCATCAACTACACTTACTGAAAAGAATTGTTTACCATCTTCTCCCTTAACTGCTTCATTAATTCTTATTTCTACTTTAGTACGGGTAAACTTAAATGCGTTTATAAGAAGGTTAGTCAAAATTTTTGTAAGCGCTTCCGGATCAGCCTGCCCTTCCAACCGGTTTATATTAGTAACCATCGAAAACTTAATTCCTTTTTGGTATGAAATAGCGGAGAAGCGCGAATACAATGAATGAATGAAAGAGATCAACTCCACTTCTTCTGTTCTTATAGTATAAATGTCACTTTCTATTCTTCTAAAATCTAATAATTGATTAACAAGGTTGAGCAGACGGTCGGCGTTTTCATCCATCATTGTAAGTTGCTCTTTTATTTCAGGCTTCCATTTTTCGGCGTTTAATAACTTTTCCAAAGGGGCTATAATAAGCGATAAAGGTGTACGGATTTCATGCGCCATAGCAGTAAAAAACTCAATTTTCTGGTTGTAAAACTCATGCTCTCTCTGGTTCTTCAAACGCTCCAGTTTAACCTCATTTTTCTTTCGTGCTGCGCGGATAGAATAATTACGGAAACCAATAATACCTGTAATAAACAATAAGATATAAATTATGTAAGCAACAACTGTACGATAAAAAGGTGGCATTACCAATACTTTCATGTCGGCTGATTTCTCGTTCCAGTTGCCATAAATGTCAGTGGATTTAACTTTGAAAGTATAATTGCCCGGAGGAAGGTTTGTGTAAGTTGCTTTACGTTGGCTGCCTACATAGTTCCAGCTTTTATCAAATGCTTCCATTATGTACGCATATTGTATTTTTTCAGGAGCCAGGTAGCTCATAGCAGCGTATTCAAAACTAATAACAGATTGATTGTTTGTTAATGTTATTTCGTTTACAAACCCTATCATTTTATCAAGAGGACTATCCTCTTCATCAACCACTACATCTTTATTAAAAAGTTGAAAATTAGTAAGTGCAATGTAACTGGACAACTTAGCATCTTTTAAACTATCAGGGTAAAATGCATTGAAGCCATTTATTCCGCCAAAGTACATTTTACCATCAGATGCTTTTAAAGCAGCATTATAATTGAACTGGGTACTTTGTAAATTATCAAGATTAGTATAAACCCTTGATTTTTGCGTTTGAGGAGAAAATTTTATAATTCCATTGTTAGTAGAAAGCCACAATTCACCATTATCATCCCTTAATATGCCATATACGATAGAGCTGATACCCTGCTTCTCATTATAGACTTTGAAAGTTTTACTACTTATATTAAAGCAGTTTAATCCTCCTCCATCGGTACCGAGCCAAAGATTACCTGCATGATCATCAAGTACAGAGATAATCTTATTGGAGCTTATTGAATTTGATTTTCCATCTGCAGAGTACCTTACCCATTTATTGGTCTTTTTGTTTTTACCAACCAGGCCATTATCATAAGTAATAAACCAAATGTTGCTGTTATCATCTTCGTAGATGTTATATATAAGACTGTGTTGTAATCCTATATCATAAACGCGGTGAAACAGATCCTTCCCGGGATTATATACATTCAGTCCTTCAGTTGTTCCAACCCAAATATTACCTTCTTTATCTTTATAAATAGAATAGATATTATTGTTACTAAGAGAATTAGAATCAAGAGGATTGTGCTGGTATTTTTTTACCTGGCCTGTAGATGGATTATAAATGTTTAAGCCTGCACTGAAAAAGCCTATCCAAAGATTTTGTTTATCATCTTTAAATAAAGAATGTATGTTATGATAAGACAGAGGTTGTTGTGAAGAAGTAAAAGGATATTTTTTAAATGTTTTAGTATGAGAGTCATAATAGTTCAAACCTCCGTTCTCTGTACCCACCCAAAAATATCCTGGCTTATCTTCTAAAAAACAACTAACAGCATTACCTGATAAAGAACTGCTTTCCCCGGTAGCATAGTACAACTCGAACCTGGATCCCTTTTCGGGAAAATAATTTATTCCACCAAAAAAAGTTCCAAGCCAAATGCCTCCTTCTTTGTCAGGATATATTGAATAAACCGCATTATCACTTATGCTATGCGGATCATTACTTTTATTTGTATAGGAAGTGAAAGTTTGCCTGGCAACATCTAAAACATTCAATCCCTGTTCGGTACCAACATATAATTTTTCAGGAGATGGTTGATAGATAGCCCTGACAATGTTATCGTTGATAGAACCAGTCCCGCCTTTTTTATAAGTTTTAAAACTATCTGTATTCTTTAACCAAACATTTAAACCACCCAAACTGCCTGCCCACATATTTCCCTGCAGGTCTTTGCATAGAGTAATAATTTGGTTGCTGTTTCTATCCCCTTTATTTATCTCAGCTTTATAGTGGCGAAACTTCATGGTTGCCGGATCGAGAACATCAATGCCTTGTCCAAAAGTACCAATCCACACATGCCCCCTATCATCTTCTGCCAGTTTCCTGATCTGGTTTAAAGAGATGCTATTTGAATTAGGTGCACCCTTCGTAAAATTTATTGTCTTCTTATCACTTGCACGATAACTATACAAGCCGTTATTTCTTGTTGCTATCCACATGGTACCTTTACTGTCGCGAAGGATATCATACACCAAATTATTTTTTGCTATATCAAAATGAGTAAACTTTTCATTCTCCAGGTTTAGAATGTACACTCCGGCTTCGGTGCCTATCCAGTAGGTTTTACTATCATACTTACAGATAACATGGATAAAATTATTTCCTATCGAATTCTTGTCTTCTTTATTAAACCGGTATGTTTTAAATTCATAACCATCAAACCTGTTAAGACCATTTTTTGTACCAAACCACATGTAGCCTTTATCATCCTGCGAAATGCTCCAAACCGTATTGGAACATAATCCATCGGTAACTGAATAATTACGAAATAGTATTTGTTGTGCATAAGATTGATTCCACAGCAGCAACAAAAACACTAGTCTACAAATAAACTTCCCCATCTCATTCATATTAGCAACATCGTTGAAATGTAATTTAGATGTGATCTTTACCCAGAAATTTTTGAAACGACTTCTTTATTACGTCTTATTCTTCTTTACTTTTAACTGCAACTGCAGTTAAATCTGCTTCTTCTGCATTTACACTTTTTTTCCAATTGTCTAACACGAGCTTCAATTCTTTTACTTTCTCAGGCATTGTCTTTGCCAGATCATTTTTTTCCGAAGGATCATTTTTAATATTGTATAGCTCTAATCTTTTGTCCTGGTAAAATTCAATTAATTTAAGATCACCTTTTCTAACAGCACTTGCCATTCTTGGTTTCCACTTACCTGTTTCAGATATGTAATGCCAAAACATAGCATCTCTTTCAGGTGCTTTTTTATTTGTTAAAAGTGGCATTAAACTTACACCATCTAAAATATTACCGGTACTGTTTTTGCCACCTGCAGCTTCAAGAAATGTTGGATAAAAGTCAACGCTGTTTACCGGAACATCAGTAGTGGTATTTGCATCTATTTTTCCCGGCCATCTCATTACTAATGGCTCTCTTATACCACCTTCATACAACCACGACTTTCCCGCCCTTAAATTACCATTGTTACCTACTTTACCGGGTGCCCCATTATCAGAAAAAAAGATGATCAAAGTGTTTTTATCCAATCCTGTTTTTTTAAGTGTTTCCATTACCTGTCCAACGCCTGCATCAATACGTTCTAACATTGCAGCTATATATGGATTATCTCTATGGTCTGCTTCATGCCTTTCATTGTTCTTACCATAAAATTTTTCAGCTTCACCCTGGCCATATTTAGCATCAAACTTTTGCATGTACTTGTTAACAACATCTTCAGGCGCAGCAAGTTTAGTATGAACACTATAAAAAGGCAGGTATAGATAAAAGGGTTTATCCTTGTTTCGTTCTATAAATTTCGACGCTTCAGCAGATTGCCTGTCAGTTAAGTACTCATTATCTTCTCCGGTAATAAAAGTGGCAATCTTATCATAAGGGAAAAAGTAATCTCCGTCAGCAATGTATTTCGTTTCAGTGCCGATAACTTCATCAAAGCCATGTGCTTTAGGGCCCCCTTTATTTGTTTGGTAATCTGTATCTAAATGCCATTTTCCAAACATACCGGTGTGGTAACCTGCCTTAGATAAAGCTTCATTAATAGTGATATATTTAGCCGGATCGAGCCAACGATCTGTTTTAGCGGGAAGAAAATCTGTGATACGAACTCTTGCAGGATATTGACCGGTCATTAAGCTTGCTCTTGTAGGAGAACAAATTGGAGCGGCTGCATAGGCCTGGTTAAACTTTAAACCTTGTTTACAAAGTTTATCGAGATTAGGCGTTTCATTGAAAGTATTTCCATAACAACCTAATTCAGCAGAACCCAGATCATCAGCCATAATAAAAATAATGTTTGGCTTCTGGTTCTTGTTTTGCGCAGACAATGAAATAGTAAGAAGAAGAAAATATACAATTGGACTTGTGATAATTTTCATATTACTCTGCTTTAGTTTCTTTGTTGTAAATAATATCCATTTCCGCTCCCTTATCGCCCTGCTGTTTCATCCATTCTTTCAGCTTGGTTGTATAATCATCAATTTGCTTTTTGTATGAAGCATCGTTTGCAAGATTGTGTAATTCATAAGGGTCTTTTTGAAGATCGTAAAATTCTACTGCTGGTCTTTTCATAATTCGGTTAGTTAGATTTTTTGCTGTAGCAGAAGTTTCAGCCACTTTTAACCAACCCATCCAGTAACTGTCTGTTTTTGCAGGATTCATCATGTACTTGATATAATAATTTTTATCAGGAGTAAGATTTAATAACAGCTTATACTTTGTACTTCTTATGCCCCTGCTAGGGTAAGCCGGACCTTCGGGAATATTATTATGAATTCCGTAAGCATAATCCCGAACTCCCGCTTTACCTGACAGAACCGGTAAAAAACTTTTTCCATCAAGACTATTTATTGGCTTACCTCCTGCAATTGCTATAAGTGTAGGAGTTACATCTTCATATTGAACAAGGGCTTCTGTTTCGCTGCCTGGTTTTACTATACCGGGCCATCTTACTATCATTGAACTTTTTACACCATTATCCCACAACGTCCATTTACCTCCCGGAAATTGCGGGCCTTGCTCGCCTAAAAAAACCAAAATCGTATTCTTATCCTGCCCTGTTTCTTTTAATAATTTCACTACATCACCTACCTGGTTATCTAACCTTCTTACTTCAGCTAAATATTTAGTAAACTCTACTCTTACATCTTTTGTATCTACCCAATGTGGCGGAAGTACTAATTTATCCGCATTAAATTCTGAAGGATCACCCATTGTCCATGGGGCATGCGGATTAATGCTCATGATAAATAAACAGTAGGGCTTTTCATTTTTCTGTGTAATAAATTTTCTTACATCATCTAACTCATAATCATCTGTTGGCGATACACAATTTGGCTCAAACCCTTTTAAAATTTTAAATGGAAAAACAGACACTGGCTTTGTACTATGGTTCTTGCCTGTAAGCGCGACAGTATAACCCAAATCACCTAAATAATGACAAACGCTTTTAAGATGCATGCTATCATATACAGGTTTATGATTTTCAAAAGAACCGTGGCGAACGGGGTAAAGCCCTGTAAACAACGAAGCTCTTGTAGGTACACAAATAGCTTCAGAACAAATCATCTGGCTAAACTTCATTCCCTCCTTTGCTAAAGCATCAATGTTTTTTGTAACAAGGTTTTTTCCTCCATAACAACTTAACTGCCTTGAATCCAAATCATCTGCCATTATAAATATTATGTTAGGCTTCTGCCCGGCGCTAATATTTGCTAACGTTATAAAAACAGATAAATAACAAATCTTATAACTAATCAAGCGCTTCAGTAATGAACTTTTCATTCTATATATTTTTTTTAATTTTCACATGCTACATCTTACCGGCTTCTTTTACATTTCACATTCCCACTACTTTTTTAACTTTTGAATTTCCTGCAGGTATCAGTTCAATATCATCAACCCAAACCTCATCTCCCGGTGCAAGCTTTCCAAAATATAATGCGATGCGATAAGTATCATCTGAAGGAATTTCAATAGATTGATAAGTTGACCTGCCTGCTTTCTTTGAAACTTTTATTTCCTGGTCAATTACTTTATCAAAATTTCCGGCTGCTCTTTCAAGACGTAACCAGAAGGAAGTATTATTATTTGCTTTTGCATTTAATGCTACCTTAAAAGTCTCGCCTTTATTTGCTTTAAAAGGCCAGTTCATTAATACCCCTGCAGGTTTGTCCCCAGGTTTAACCATCGAAATATGTGCAGCGTTTTTGCCTGTTAACTGGCTTGTTGTATCAATTACAATTTCAGCTTCAACATCAGGATTTTTCTTTACAACCCAACCGCCAAGCTTAGTATCAAAGCCGCCATTGATCTTTCTTCTGTAAGTCTGCATTCTTACGCCATATTCTCTTGTATCAAGGGGGAAAGCATTTATACTTTTAGCCCACTTCGTCCAACTGTTATACATACTGTTTACTCTTTCCTGGCTGGTTGAAGCAAGATTATGCTGTTCAGAAGGATCTGCCTGCATATCATATAACTCCAGGTTTTTCTTGTCGAGTTGTTCGTTTTCATGGGTTTTTGCAACCAGTTTCCATCTGCCATCCCGCATTGCAATGTTCGCTTCATGCTCCCAATAAATAATACCTCTATTATTTGTTTTGCCAGAGAAATGCGGCACTAAACTTTTACCCTGTAAGGGTATGATAGTGTGCCCGGCAAATTTTGTTGGATAAGTTGCTTTGCCCACCTCTAAACATGTAGCCATAATATCTGACACATGCCCATACTCACTAACAAATGTATTGTCTAAGTTTTTACTGATACCAGCAGGCCAACGAACGATTAATGGAGTTGCTATTCCACCTTCATGTGTATAATGTTTATATTGCTGAAAAGGAGTACTGCCGGCATTAGCCCAATTAATACGATAACTTTCAAAAGTTTCTTCTGTTCCATTTACTTCCTTGCTCTTTCCACTGCTTATAAATTCAGCGCATGCTCCATTATCGCTCATAAAAAAGATAAGCGTATTGTTTAATTCATTCTTCTCTTTTAGTTTAGCAACAATTTTTCCAATTCCCTGATCCATTGCATCAATTTGCGCAGCATAAATAGCCATGCGCATTGCCATTTCATTTTGCTTTGCAGCAGGCAAATCATCCCAGGCAGGTACAGCAGTATCTCTTGGAGACAGCTCAACAGTATTTGCAAAAAGTCCTATTTGCTTTTGTTTTTCAAAACGTTGCTGCCTTAATTTATCCCACCCTATTTTATATTTGTCTTTGTATTTATCTATATCCTTTTGCAATGCATGCAACGGCCAGTGAGGCGCTGTATAAGCTACATACATAAACATTGGATTATTATTTTTTGCAAAATGGTTTTCGATAAATTTTACACTGGTGTCAGTTATTGCATGTGTTAAGTAGAAATTTTCAGGAGCTTTATAAGAACTATTATCACTATAAATAACTGGGGTAAAATAATTTGCTCCACCAGGAACAATACCAAAATAACGATCAAAGCCGCGTTGCTTTGGCCAGCTTTCCAGCACTTCACCATCAATTTTTCTTTCGTTTGTTAAGTGCCACTTTCCCGTCATGTAAGTACCGTAACCGGCAGTCTTTAACACCTCTGCTATAGTTACACATTCTTTATTTAAATCATCCTGGTATGCGGGTGTTCCAAGATCTGCAGCAGCCATCCACCCCATTCCTGCCTGGTGCGGATATAAGCCTGTCATTAATGAAGCTCTGGTGGGACAACATCTTGCAGCATTATAAAACTGTTTGTAACGCAATCCCTCTTTTGCAAGCTGATCAATATTAGGTGTATTTACTTCTCCGCCATAGGCTCCAATATCAGAAAAGGCCATGTCGTCTGCCAGTATAACTATAATGTTAGGTTTTTGCTGTGCATATACTTTTATAAAGAATAAACACAAAATGGTAAGTAAATTTATCCTGGTTATTTTCATAGTTCAGTTTTAATACAATGTGTTGTGAGATTAGGAAAGTGAGAATTTGCAGAACTGCTTTTAAGTAATCGCTCTGTTAAACTTACTAAGAATTTATAATTGTCCTGTTTACTCCTACTCTTTTCTTATATTCTTTTAAGAAGGGAAATAATAATTTGTATTATCATTATTTCCCTTTTATGTAATTCATTTTAGCCTTACCATCCAGGGTTTTGAGGGCCGAAGTTTGGATTTTGAAGTATTTCTGTTGATGGCACGGGAAACAACAAAAACTTAGGAAATGTTGTAGGAGTAATAGCAGGTGCATAAACTGCATTTGCATTACTGTATTTTTTTGTTGTTGTATTATAAGTAGGCATAACCTGTGGTTTTGTTGGCAAAACTGCTTTAACCTGGTATTCATACATGGTTTGTGTTGCGCTGAGAGGGCTACGCATT
>MWYU01000593.1 GCA_002050375.1 Chitinophagales bacterium 62-2 | reverse complement strand
GTTTAGAGAAGATGATATTGCCTGTAAAGAACTGCCGTAACATTGGCAAGAAAGATTTAATTCATAACAATGCTATGCCCGATATAGAAGTCAATCCTGAAAATTATGAAGTAAGAGTTGATGGAGAAGTAGTGACATGCGAACCTATTTCAGTGGTGCCGCTGGCGCAGCGATATTTTTTGTTTTGATTTAAATATTATTTGAAGCTTGATGAACCTTAATGAAGAAACTTTCTAAAAATAAATACAACCAACTGCTTGCTAATATTGGTTTAACAATTGAGGTAGCAAGAAACAATGCTATTCAGGCAGTGAATGTTCAATTAGTGAAAGCTAATTGGGAAATTGGCAGGCACATCGTTGAATTTGAACAACAGGGAGATGAACATGCAGAGTATGGAAGTGAGCTACTGGCAAGGCTTTCAAAGGATTTACAGCAAAAACATGGTAAGGGATTCGGCAGGCGCAATGTGTTAGATATGCGTCGGTTTTATCTTGCTTATCAGAAATGGCAGGCAGTGCCTGCCAAATTAAGTTGGAGTCATTTTGTTACATTAATAGGAATTTCAAATGTTACAGCACGAAAATTTTATGAGAAGCAATCGATTAATGAGAACTGGGGTTATAGAGAATTGGAAAGACAAATTGATTCAGCATTATTCGAGAGACTTTCTTTAAGCAGAGATAAAAAAGGAATATTACAACTTTCAAAAAAAGGGCACGTAATAGCATCTATTGATGATGCAATAAAGAACCCCTATATACTTGATTTTTTAAAAATTCGTCAAAGTTATAAAGTAACAGAAAAGCAATTAGAGCAGAAGATTATAGACAACCTTCAATTGTTTTTATTGGAACTGGGAAAGGGCTTTACGTTCGCTGCACGTCAGTATAAAATCTCTCTTCGCAACAAACATTTTTATGTTGATCTCGTCTTTTATCACCGCATACTAAAATGTTTTGTTTTAATTGATTTAAAGATTGAAAACTTCAAGCATACAGACATTGGACAAATGAACCTGTACCTGAATTATTTTAAAACAGAAGAGAACGTGCCAGGCGATAGTGAACCTATAGGTATTATACTTACAAAGGATAAAGACGAAGTAATGGTTGAATTTGCAATGGGAGGAATTTCGAATAAGATGTTTGTTTCAAAGTATCAATTGTATTTACCGGATAAGAAAACATTGCAACGAAAAGTAAAGTCTCTTATAGATAAAGTATAGACACACTTAAAAAGAGAAGATGCTTATAAAAGAGAAAATGGGGAATATAAATTCATTTAACATAGATAATAGGACCATTGATCTATTTGCAATCGAATGGTATGAAGCTAATAAACGAATACTTCATAAGAGAACAGAGGCGGGGAGAGAAGTTGTATTAAAGTTTATGAATGAAAGTCAAAGCTTAACTGATGGAGATGTTCTTTATGCGGATGAAGCATTAGTGATAGTTGTAGATATACAGGTTTGTGAGGTAATAATTATCAATCCGAAATCTATGAGTGAAATGGCTGCAATTTGTTATGAGATAGGTAATAAGCATATACCTTTATTTTACTGTAACGATGAATTACTGGTTCCTTACGAAGCGCCATTATTTAGATTATTAACAGCGGCAGGATATATGCCAAAAAGAGAAAGCAGGAAGTTATTGAACCAGTTAAAAACCACGGTATCTCCGCACAGCAATGTTGAAAACAGGCAAACCCTTTTTTCTAAGATCCTTAAGTTAACAACATCTTCTGATGCATAATAACCTGCTAAGTCTTCTTCAATTAAGCGACCCGACACTACCTATTGGCGGGTATGCGCATTCAGCCGGGCTTGAGACCTATGTGCAGCAAGGGATAGTGAAGGATGTTGCAACAGCCACGGAATTTATAACTGAGATGTTAACTCAAAACGTTCAATATACTGACGCTGCTTTTGTTTCGCTTGCCTATAATGCTGCAGAAGAAAATGATATTGAAAAACTAATACAGTTGGATGATGAATGCACTGCCGTGAAGTTACCAAGGGAGATTAGACAGGCAAGCCAAAAGTTGGGAATACGGCTGGTTAAGGTATTTGATTCCGTTTGTGAAAATACTATTGCAAGGAAATATAAAGAAGCTATACAACAACAAAATGCATCAGGTCATTATTGTATTGCGTTTGGTATTTATGCCAAAGCTTTAAATATATTTAAAGCGGAAGCTCTTACGGGATTTTATTATAATGCTGCTGTTAGCATGATTACCAATTGTGTTAAGCTAATTCCACTTGGTCAGCAGGATGGGCAGATGGTATTGTTCTCGTTGCAGCAGTTAATAACAGAATTAGTTCAGAGATCTCTTAATCCTGACGTCGGTAAGATAGGATTATGTTGTAGCGGTTTTGATATAAGATGTATGCAGCACGAACAGTTGTATTCAAGATTATACATGTCTTAAAATTGTTTGAACTGGGAAAGTGAGATTTTTTGGATGAGTCGGATAATTGAAAATGACTATTAGAGTTTCAATATTGAAGAAAGCTAAAATAAAGTAGGATTAAGCTTTATAAACTGTTATAGAATTAAACCTTTTAGTATTGCAATCATGTCACAAAGAAATTACGTAAAGATTGGTATTGCAGGCCCTGTAGGTTCGGGCAAGACTGCTTTAATCGAAAGATTAAGCAGGCAAATGACCGGGCAATATAGCATTGGTGTTATTACCAATGACATTTATACCAAAGAAGATGCAGAGTTCTTAACGCAAAATAGTTTACTGCCTGCTGAACGGATAATAGGAGTTGAGACAGGCGGTTGCCCACATACAGCTATACGTGAAGATGCAAGTATGAATCTTGAGGCCGTAGAAGAAATGGCAGCAAGATTCCCCGGCATTGAAATAATTTTTATTGAGAGCGGCGGCGATAATTTGTCTGCTACATTCAGTCCCGATCTTGCTGATATTACCATCTTTGTTATAGACGTAGCCGAAGGAGATAAGATACCCCGCAAAGGCGGACCAGGGATAACCCGTTCGGATCTATTGGTGATCAATAAAATTGACCTTGCGCCTTATGTTGGGGCCAGCCTCGAAGTAATGGAACGTGATGCACGAAAAATGCGTAAGGGAAATCCATTTGTATTTACCAACCTGATGAGTCTTGAAGGATTAGACAGTGTGATAGGCTGGATAAAAAAGTATGCACTGATAGAGGAGGTAGCAGAAATTAACCTGAGCCGATGAGGGCCACACTTCATATTGAAGCAGCCCTTAAAAACGGTAAAACTTACTTAAGTAATTGTTTTTTTACCACTCCTTTTAAAGTAGCCAATATCACAGAAGATAGAAGTAAAGAAGAATTGCACCTAATGTTGATGACTTCGTCTCCGGGTATTTTAGACGGCGATGAGTTTCACATGAAAATTCAACTGGACCAAAACGCTGCATTGCATTTGAAAACACAATCTTATCAGCGGTTATTTCAGATGAAGAAAGGAGCCTCGCAAAGCATTGAAGTGAGAATGAATAAAGGTTCTTCATTTTGCTATTTGCCTCAGCCAACGGTTCCTCATAAAGACTCAAATTTTGTTGCAAATAATAATATCTACTTGTCCCATAATTGCATGTTCATTTGGGGAGAACTACTCACCTGCGGAAGAATATTAAACGGCGAAGAATTTGCATTTTCAAAGTTTAGTAGCACAACAAAAATATTTTTAAATAATAGATTGGTGGTTAAGGAAAATCTATTAATAGAACCAGCTAAAATAAAGGTTCATGCTATTGGCCAGTTAGAAGGTTATACTCACCAGGCAAGCTTGATTTTTATAAACGTAGCGGCGGATATAAAGAGCATTATTAAGTATGTTGTTGACACGCTAAATCAACAGAAAGAGATATGCTTTGGAGTTTCATCTTTACCGGTTAATGGTATCATTATTCGAATACTTGGTTTTAAAGCTGAACAATTATATTCCTGTTTAAAAAATATTGCTAATCATCTTTCAGGTATAAATAACAATGATGCTGCAAGTTTAGGTAGAAAAGAAAAAGAAATAATTTATGCAAACTGAGATAGAAGTATTGATGGTTGCAGCAATAACTATTTCATGCCTGCATACAATAGCCGGCCCTGATCATTATGTCCCTTTCATTGCTCTATCAAAATCGAGAGGATGGTCGCTTTCTAAGACTCTGTTATGGACGATTATTTGCGGATGCGCACATGTGTGGAGTTCTGTTTTATTAGGATTAGGTGCTGCTGCTATAGGATGGTCTTTCTCTAAAATACAGTGGTTTGAAGATATAAGAGGAGGCATTGCAGGATGGACATTAGTTGGTTTTGGATTATTATATGGTGTTTGGGGATTAATTAACGCAACACGAGGTAAAAGGCATAAGCATTTTGATTTTTATGAGGATGGATCGATGTACGTTTACGAGCACAGGGAAGGAGAAATTGTTGCACCTGCAGAAAGGCATAAAGTAACACCCTGGATAATGTTTGTGATCTTTCTATTAGGTCCCTGCGAACCAATGATACCCTTACTATTTTTTCCTGCGGTAAAAAGTTCGTGGTGGGGAATAATACTTCTTGTAATAGTCTATACGTTCTTCACTTTAGTTACTATGGCGGCAATAGTTATAATCGGGTATTATGGATTTGCTTTTGTTAAAACAGAAAAGCTCGAACGGTATACACATGCTCTCGGTGGTGCAACCATATTTGCATGTGGTACAGGGATGGTGTTTTTGGGGTGGTAAGTATTCCCTAATAAAATATAACATGAGTAGCTGTTTTAAAGGTCTAAACTAAACATCCATCAATTTTTATTAATTTGCCTTAACTATAAATACAATTATTATGATTAAGCTACAGGTTATTGGCAATCTTGGGAAAGATTGTGTTGTAAATAATGTGAACGGTAAAAGCGTGATTAATTTTAGTGTTGCACACACTGAAAAATTTAAGGATGCACAAGGTGTGCAAAAAGATAAAACTATATGGGTTGAGTGTGCCTACTGGACCGACCGTACAGCCGTTGCACCTTATCTGAAAAAAGGGACAATGGTATATGCGGAAGGAACGCCTGACATTCGTACTTACACAACAACCGACGGCAGACCGGGAACTTCGTTAAGTTTAAGAATATTATCTGTTCAATTACTGGGTGGACGCGGAGATAACCAGGGCGGTAGTGAAGGTTCTTCTTATCAGCAGCAGCCATCAAATAATCAACAGACTTCGCGAGGTAATCTTTCAGATTCCGCTATGGCCGAACCAATGGATGATCTTCCTTTTTAGTATGGAAAGCTTCTTAGGATAAGAGCCGGATATTCTTTCAATTTCAACTAACCTCATGAATGAAACGTTCACCTACGAACAACTCTTTGGATTTGTTTACCAGGTATTTTTAAAAATGGGCTGCATTGAAGAACACGCAATACTTGCTTCACGTGTTTTATTAGATGCAGATATGCGGGGAGTTGACAGTCATGGTGTTGCAAGGTTAAGCGGTTATGTACGATTGTGGGAAGCTGGAAGAATAAATGCAACACCCGATATAAAAGTGGTTTATGAAACACCTTCAACCGCTGTAGTAGATGGAGACAGGGGTTTAGGATTAGTTGTTGCACCTTTTGCTATGAAGGTAGCTATACAAAAAGCAACCGATGCTGGTACAGGTTGGGTAAGTGTAAAAAACAGCAATCATTTTGGTATTGCCGGTCATCATGCAATGATGGCATTGGATCACGATATGATAGGCTGGGCAATGACCAATGCAAGTGCTTTGGTTGCGCCAACATTTTCAGTTGAAAGAATGCTTGGCACTAATCCTATAGCTGTAGCCATTCCTGCACATAATGAACCGCCTTTTGTAGCAGACTTTGCAACAACAACAGCCTCAAACGGTAAGCTCGAAATTTTGCAGCGCAAAAATGAGGAGGCGCCTTTAGGTTGGGTTCAGGATATAGCTGGAAACCCAACGACTAATGCCAATGCTTTAAAAGAAGGTGGCGCAATGCTTCCATTGGGCGGCGACAGGGAACATGGAAGTCATAAAGGTTATGCTTTAGGGAGTATTGTCGATATTTTTTCTGCAGTATTAAGTGGTGCAAGCTATGGCCCATGGGCACCGCCGTTTCCGGCTTATGTTCCGGTTCCTGAAAATATGCCCGGCGAAGGTTTGGGACATTTTTTAGGAGCAATGCGTGTAGATGCTTTCAGGCCAATGGCAGAGTTTAAAGAGAATATGGATAACTGGATAAAAAGATTTAGATCGGCCAAGCCTATTGAAGGACATGAAAAGGTTTTAATACCGGGTGATGCTGAAAGGGAAATGCAAATAATACGAAGGAGAGAGGGTATTCCGTTAGTAGATGTGGTTGTAAAAGATCTGCAGGAAGTGGGAAATAAAATGAATATACCTTTTTTATAAGAAACCTTTTAAACTGTAAATGCCCTCGAAAAAATATTCGTTATGAAAATATCAGCATTAGTTTTCTATTTCTTTCTCTGCTTCATATCTACGTTTAGTTGTGTCAATTCAAACCAGGGTAAGGCAGGAGTCAAAGGTCAGGAAGGATTTAAAAATTCAAAGAATATATTGATATTTTATAAAACCAAAGGATTTTATCATAAAAGTATTCCGGCCGGTTTAGCTGCTATACAAAAACTAGGGAAGGAAAATAATTTCACTACCGATACAACCAATAATGCTGATGTATTTACAAAAGACAACCTCAAAAAATATAATGCTGTTATTTTTTTAAGTACAACCGGCGATATTTTAGACTCTGGTCAGCAAGCAGCTTTTGAAAATTATATTAGAACCGGCGGTGGCTTTGTTGGTATTCATGCTGCTACAGATACAGAGTATGACTGGCCCTGGTATAACAAATTGGTGGGTGCTTATTTTGAAAGCCATCCTGCGCAGCAGGATGCGGAAATTAAAGTGATAAACCGCAATCATCCTTCGACCAAACACTTACCTGAGGTTTGGAAAAGAAAAGATGAGTGGTATAATTTCAAAAGCATAAACCCTGATATTAAGGTACTTGCAACTCTTGACGAAAGCACTTATAAAGGAGGCAAGAACGGTAGTAATCATCCTGTAATTTGGTACCACGAGTTTGACGGGGGTAGGTCTTTTTATACAGAATTAGGACATACCGATGAAAGCTTTAGTGAGCCCTTATATCTTAAGCATGTTTTGGGCGGTATTTCGTATGTTACAAATAAATAATGATTGTTAATCAGTCAACTTCTTATAGAAAGAACTTTGGAGAAAACTATTCACCGATTCTTTAATGATGCTTCTCTAATTTAATAGCTTTCTACCTGAAACATAGTTAATCTATCCCTTACCTTTGCCGCACTTAGCGAATATGACTTTTTAAAATAATATTTGCAACCGTTGCTTGATGTTTTATAGTAGATACATAGGAATGTGTTTAAGAACTTTAAAGGCGCAGTTTTCCGGATCAATAATTTTTAAACAAAAAATGCAATTGAATGGCAGACGTTTTTGAAAAATTAGTCAAAGATATGGGGCCACTTGGTCAACATATGGACAAGGCGTATGGTTATTTTACTTTCCCTAAACTCGAAGGCGAATTGGGACCAAGAATGACATTTCGCGGAAAGGAAATGATTGTCTGGAGTTTAAATAATTATCTCGGTCTTGTAAATCACCCAGAGGTGCGAAGAGTAGATGCTGAAGCTGCTGTAAAATATGGAATGGGTAACCCAATGGGTGCCCGGATGATGAGTGGAAATACTACTAAGCATGAAGAACTTGAGCGGGTGATAAGCGAGTTTGTAGATCGCGAAGATACTATGCTGCTTAATTTCGGCTATCAGGGTATAATGAGTTGTATTGATGCATTGCTAAATCGCCGCGATGTGGTTGTGTACGATGCCGAGTCTCATGCCTGTATTGTGGATGGACTGCGGTTACATATGGGGCATCGTTATGCATTCAGGCACAACAATATTGAAGATTGCGAAAAACAATTGCAGAGGGCTACAGAAATGGCTGCCAAAAATGGCGGCGGAATTTTACTGATTACAGAAGGCGTGTTTGGAATGGATGGCGAACAAGGTATTTTAAAAGAGATTGTTGAACTAAAGAAGAAATTTGAATTCAGGGTATTAATTGATCATGCTCATGGCTTTGGCTATATGGGTCCTAATGGTGGGGGCGCAGACCAGGCACAGGGCTGCCAGCAGGGGATTGATCTTTACTTCTCCACATTTGTAAAAAGTATGGGAAGCATTGGGGCTTTTATCAGCGGGCCAAAGAATATTGTTACCTATCTTAGACACAATGTTCGTAGCCAAATTTTTGCAAAGAGCTTACCATTAATAATTGTTGAGGGAATGCTGAAGAGAATGGAAATGGTGAAGACTATGCCTGAACTAAGGGAAAAGTTATGGAGTAACGTTTACCGGTTGCAGGAGGGTTTAAGCGCAAGAGGTTTTGATATAGGAAATACTAACTCGCCAGTTACTCCGATTTATATGAAAGGAGGTCCTTTTGAAGCCAGTGCTATGGTGGTTGATTTGCGCGAGAACTATCATATTTTTTGTTCGATAGTTGTTTACCCTGTAATTCCGAAAGGAAATATAATTTACAGACTTATTCCTACTGCTGCACATAGTTATGAGGATGTTGATCTCACTTTAAAAGCTTTTGAAGAGTCAAAAAAGAAGCTTGATTCTGGAGCTTACAAAGTATCAGAGATTCCTAATATGGCTACGGCCAAAGCTATATAAGAGAGCCTCTAACACCACATTAAGAATAAAAATTGGAGCCTTCTTTTTAGAGGGCTTTTTTATGCTTCCGTATTCCTCACAAGGCTCATCAAAAACTGCAGGTGAAAATTGAATTTAAAAATGAACATTAAACGTTTCATAAAAAATACTACACCTTTCATAATTCTTTCTATACTTGCTTTACTTGCTTTAGTTTACAATTTAATGATAGAACGTAAAAGCTCCGAAGCTATGGCAGGTTTATTTATTGTTTTTCCGTTAACTGCAATCGGGGTAATGTTAGCAGTTGATTTTTCATTAAAACGTATGCTAAAGGCGAAGCCGGGATGGATATGGCTTATAGAAATAATAGTAATGCTTGCCTGCGTTTATTGGTGGATTATTACTTGAATTGTGCTTTGCGACTTATCTCCTTTAAACAACTTGAAACGATCATACGAATATTATTACAAAGAGCTACAGGAAAAGAGTCGATACATAACCAATTGCTTCAGCTATTGTAAGATGTAGGCACCCGGAAAAAATTGAAACAAAAATCATATAAAGAGTGTAAACCAGCTATTACTCTACTCTTGTCTAAAATGAAATGTCGTAAACCCATTATCTTCATAAGTCTGCTATTGTCTCCATGTCACCAATAAAGACGTATGCTATTGCATAGGTAATTAGTTGCTCTTTTTTAATTTAATCAGCAACTTATTTATAATTAATTAAACCAATTGGATTGCTATAAATATCGGAAGACTTTATTTAGCTACTTAGAAAAGCCCTTAAACACGTGTTGATATTTTATTTTTCTCTTAACGGTCCCAGGTAAACCCTGGTAGGACTATTGATCTTTTTACATTAGAGTTTGGTACTTGACCGCTATACCAGCCATTATTTTACTTTTAATTTTGTATAAATCTCAATAAAACTATGACTCCATTACTATTTCAATGCCATCTTATAAAGCAGAAGTACAAGAATTATTTTCAGCCTCCACAGTTACTAGTTAAACAAGCCTTCTTGTTTAACCTATGAAACCCAAATCACTTTAAGTCCTCGTTTAAAATATATCCAATTTCTTTATTAAAATCCAAAATCCTTCACATGGTACAAATCGACACAAAAAAAATTACAGTATTCTTATTAGTAGTATTATTTATTCTATTTCCACAAACATGCTTTCTGCAATCAAATAGTCATCCGTTTAAGGATGATGAATTTGTAGGACCCTTTCCAAGTTGGATAAATATTAAAACAACGTATAAACTTAAGGGAAACGGAAAATCAGATGAAACCGCAGGAATACAGGCTGCCTTAAATAGTATTGGTAACAGCACAAGTACCGCCACAGTCCTATATCTGCCAGCCGGTACATACCGAATTACCAAAACGCTTACCTGTAATAATAAAATTAATGTAAGCTTTATTGGTGCTGATCCGGCCAATACTGAAATTATTTGGGATGGCGATAATGGGGGTACTATGCTGCAAATTGATGGTACTGCTTACTCCCGTTTCAATCGTATATCTTATGATGGAAAGGGAAAGGCATCAATAGCAATCGACCAATCCTGGAAAGGTGTTGATCCTTACTTTGATACCGGAAACGAATATGCTGATAATGAATTTAGTGATGTAAACTATGGTATTCATGGTGGTCATTCCGGCTATGGCTTTGCAGAAATATCTATCCTCCGTTGTAAATTCTTCCGAAATAAGAAGGCGGGTGTAAGTCTTGGAAACTTTAATGCCCTTGATGTATGGGTATGGCATTCTGAATTTCAAGATTGTGCTATTGGAGTAAGTAATGGAGACGGAGCGGGTAACTTTAAGGTTTACAATAGTATATTTCGAAATTCTACTTCTGCTGATATTTATATTGGACATACGGGCGGGTTTTCGTTCCGCGACAACTATTCGAGCAACTCGAAGTATTTTATTTTTGCCGGTTTTACAGGTAACGCTGCAACAATAACTATACAAGGAAATACTATTGTTGATCCGATTGAAAGTAAGGCAATTTACATAAACAACCAGGGGCCTTTAACTTTAATTGATAATACTATCCGCTCCCGTGTTAATGCAACAGCTCCTGTCATTGTTCACAATTCCAGTTTAAACGGCGCTTTCTTTTCAATGGGAAATACATTTACAATATCGAATCCACTCGAAGTTGGAGCCACAAAAATTGCATACGATAAACCGGTTGTATCTACAGGTAGTTTAAGTGGGCTAAAAGAACCTGCATTACCAGGTGCACAACCCGATTTAAGGCGTAGAATTTTTGAAGTTCCATTA
>MWYU01000610.1 GCA_002050375.1 Chitinophagales bacterium 62-2 | reverse complement strand
GGAACAGATACAGATAGCTTTGCTTACGCCAATGATGGATGTCCATCAGTCTTAATTTCTATACCGCTTCGCTATATGCATACCACAGTTGAGATGCTGCATAAAAGCGATATAGAGAATACTATCAAATTAATGTATGAAACATTGGTAGCCTTAACGCCGGAGACTAATTTGAGCTATTTGTAAAGAGATAATAAGCTTTTAAGAACCTTTATTGTTAGACTTTTATAAAGCATTAGGACATAATACTTTCCATAAATTAATTTTAAGGGTAAGAAAACTACATAATTGGTTGTTGAGTAAGATGTTTCTATTTGCGTGAATTAAAAGCTACAGAGAACATTTTTACTTACGAGATAATTTTTACTAAACTTTGCTTAGTACAAATCTTAAAGCCCCACCTTTAGTTGAATAAGAAGTTATTGCAGCAAGGAAACGGAATAGACTTCGTGTACAGGAAGCACGTCAGGATAAGAAAGGCCAATTGAATAAAATAATCAACTTTATTATAAAATAATCGACATAGAAATTGAAAAAGCTGTTATTAATCATTCTCATTTTTTGTTTGTTCACTTCTTTCTCCAGGCCCCTGATAACATGGGTTGCCATTGGTGATTCAATTACTTATTTAAATGAACATTTGAATGAAACAGGTAACAGGGTAACCAAAGGATATATGACGAGGGTTAAAGAAAAGCTTCCCTATATCGTTTATGTCAACCAGGGACATAATGGATGGACATCGGGTGGGATTGCGCAAAATATTGAAAAGCTTGGATTAACTAAAGCGGATGTATACTCCGTTTTCCTTGGTACTAATGATTGGTGGCAGGGCAGGCCGCTCGGTACTATCAGCGATTATGAAAACAACACAGGTAACAACACGGTTTATGGTTCTTACCGAATTATTACCAACAAGCTTCGCAGTCTTAATCCATTGGCAAAGATTGTTCTTATAACTCCAATGCGGCGTTCCGATTTCGTGTACATTAATAACAAGAAGAACAATGCATGGGGTTCATATAAAGATAAGAACGGACAGTCACTTCAGCAGTTTGCCGAAGCAATTAATACTATAGGAAGATACGAGCAATTTGATGTAGTTGACCTGTACAATAAAAGCGGCATGACTGAGAAGAAACTTGTTAAGTATAAACGTTTAAAGGATCCTAAAACAGGTGTTTATAAAAATTATCGCTATCCCAATTTCATTAATGTTCCTTTTAACCCCGAAACAGATGAATATCCTTACCCCGTTGAAGCAACCAACATGACTTATGACGGACTCCATCCTTCGGATAAGGGATATAATACTATTGCCAAAATGCTCGTGAAAGTCATGAAACGATATTGACGACAAGGCTATAATTATTATTTAACTCTGAGTTACTTTTCTTAACATCTTCTGCCGTTAAATACCTTTACCAAGGTTAGCTGCAAAACAATAATTACTATAAATCTATTGACATGTAGCATCGGCAAAGAAATTTAAGCGCCAACCTTTTTTTTCTGGATGCTCTTTTTAAATAGCTACCTAAGTTAATTAATATTACTTTGTTTGAAATTAAGCGTTTATGAGATTAACTATTTTTGGAGCAACAGGCATGGTCGGTAAACATATTGTAAGGCATGCTTTAGCGTCTGGCCACTATGTGAAAGCATTTGGCCGAAATGTTGAAAGTTTAATTGATTATGATTTACGCAACGAAAACTTTGAAGCAGTTAAAGGATATGTATTTGATGAAAATGATGTATTTGATGCTGTAAAAGGAAGCAATGCTGTTCTTTCCGCTTTAGGCGGAAGCTTTGATGGTACAGATAAAACCCGCTCCTTAGGTATTAAAAATATTGTCAGTCAAATGGAAAAGGCAGGGGTTAAGAGAATTGTGGCTTTAGGGGGCTTAGGCATATTAAATGCGGATGATAATAGTTTAATAATGGATAAACCAACATACCCGAAAGAATTTTTACCAGTTGGCAAAGAACATTTACAAGCTTACTTATATTTAAAGAACAGTAATCTTGATTGGACCATTGTAGGTTCACCAGACTTAGTAGAAGCAGAAGCTACAGGTGAATACGTAACTGCTGCAGATCGTCCACCCACGCCTAACGTAGGAAAAATAAACGCAGGAAACCTTGCTCTGTTTATGGTTTCGGAAGTAGCCCAAAACCAATATCTGAATCATAGAGTCGGTATCAGCAATGCTCTCTAATTATTGCAACCTCTTCAGTATTCATTAATTCTTAAACTTATCGTATACTTACTCTTGGCAATATTATTGATTAAACCCCTAATCAATTAACCCGTTATAATAATAGACCCGGAAAATCATATACAATTAAGCGCTCGATATATAATAATCGAACATTATTGTACAGCCTAACCTTAACTTCCAAAAATGAATAAAAACAGATTTATGTTTGCCACGGGTATTGAGAATAGCTACCCAAACATAATCCTGCCCGACGGAAAGACGAAACGTATAGACGAAATGGAAAAGACCGGGCATTATAAATTTTGGAAAGAGGATTTTTTGCTTGTTAAAGAATCAGGGATGGAACACCTGAGATATGGCCCCCCTTATTATAAATGCCATATCGGTCCCGGAAAATACGATTGGAGCTTTTCAGACGAGACGTTTAAGGAGTTGGAAAGATTAGAAATTGTTCCCATCGTTGACCTTTGCCATTTCGGTGTTCCTGACTGGATAGGTAATTTTCAAAACACCGATTGGCCTTACTACTTTGCTGAATATGCTGAAGCTTTTGCTAAGCGTTATCCTCATCTTCAATATTATACCCCGGTAAACGAGATCTTCATTACTGCTATGTTTTCGGGCCAGTACGGCTGGTGGAACGAATGCCTCACCTCTGACCGCACCTTTTTAATTGCACTAAAAAATCTTTGTAAGGCAAACATACTTGCAATGCAGGCCATACATAAACATCGCCCCGATGCTATTTTTATACAGAGCGAATCGAGCGAGTATTTCCATGCAGAAAACCCGGACGTAAGACCCCTTTGCGATTTCCTAAATCAAAAAAGATTTCTGTCACTAGATTTTACTTACGGCTATTCTCTGGATGCAGACATGTATAAATATCTTTTAGAAAATGGAATGACCGATGAAGAATACAAGTGGTTTGGCAATCACAGGTTAAGGACGCAATGTAATTGTGTGATGGGCAACGACTACTACATCACCAACGAGCACATGGTTCACTCCAACGGAAGTACTTCGCCCGCAGGCGAAATATTGGGTTATTATGTTATCACGCACCAGTATTTCCGACGGTATAAGTTGCCTGTAATGCATACTGAAACCAACCTCATAGAACCGTTAGCCGTACACTGGTTAAAAAAACAATGGGCTAATGTTTACCGGTTAAAAGAAGATGGTGTTCCTGTGATAGGCTTTACATGGTACAGTTTAATAGATCAGGTAGATTGGGACAGTGCTTTAAGAAACGATGCAGGCATCGTAAACTCTTTAGGAATGTACGATCTTGAAAGGAAAATAAGGCCGTTGGGTAAAGAATATATCAGTCTTATTAAACAGTGGAAGGAAGTAATTTCTAATGAAAGCTTCGGTGTTCCTCTTTACTAAATCCGGAGATGATTACCGCTTTACAGCTTTTGTACGTTCATTAAAGTGTGACGGCCTGTAGGATTATTATCAAACTTTATTGAAAGGACTACAAATTATTCAAACTTCCTCTTGTTTTACTTTTTCTGCCTATTCTTTAAACACGTGTGAAGTTATTTCCCCAAACCCTTTTTTTACTATCTTCGTCCTTTACTTTTTTCAGCCTGCTTTGGTCTAAAAATGGTTGTCGGATTATGGCACGTATTTGATATATATACAAGTATTATTCACCATTTCGCAAAATATGTTTCGGTTCCTCCATGGATGCATATAGCAAAATTTTAAAAAAAAACAATCTCAGTTTGAGTAACGAAACTCATTCCCACATACCCTCTACCCTAATTTGTTTCTCGCATCTTCGATGGGATTTTGTTTATCAGCGTCCTCAGCATTTGCTTTCACGCTTTGCAGCACGGTTTATTGTTCTCTATGTTGAAGAACCCTTTTGGGACGCACCTAATGAACCTGTATTAACGATTACCCCCAGAGCAAATAATCTTTGGATTGTCGTTCCCCACCTGCCAGATGGAACTAACCAGGAACAGGCGGATAGAATGCAAAAAGAATTATTAGACAATTTTATAGAAAACCGAAATGCTGAAGACTTTATTTTTTGGTACTATACACCAATGGCACTGGCCTTTTCTGAACATTTAAACCCTGGTGTTGTAGTATACGACTGCATGGATGAATTGTCGATGTTCAAAAATCCTCCTGCCAGGCTGCAGGATTTTGAAGAAATATTGTTGAAGAAAGCAGACATCGTATTCACAGGCGGACAAAGCTTATATGAGTTTAAGAAAAATAAGCATCAAAATATTTATCCTTTTCCGAGCAGTATAGATAAAAAGCACTTTGAGCAGGCCCGCACCGCAACTGAAGAACCTGAAGATCAGAAACGGATCCTAGGTCCTAAGTTAGGTTTTTATGGCGTTATTGACGAGCGTTTCGACTTAGGCCTTATCGAACAAATGGCGTTACAAAAACCGGATTGGAATTTTGTATTATTAGGTCCTGTTGTTAAAATAAATCACGCCCATCTTCCACGTCTGCATAACATACACTACTTAGGCGGAAAATCTTATAACGAGCTTCCCCATTATGTTTCCGGATGGAATGTTGCCTTAATTCCTTTCCTTCTTAACGATGCAACACGTTTTATTAGTCCCACCAAAACCCCCGAGTATCTCGCTGCAGGCGTTCCTGTAGTTTCCACACCCATTACCGATGTAGTTCATCCCTATGGCGAAAAAGGCATTGTAAAGATTGCCTCTGATGCCGCCGGTTTTATTGAAGCTGCCGAGCAATACATGCAGATAGATAAAACTAAATGGCTCCCTATAATAGATGAATTTATAGCCGATAAAAGCTGGAGCGCAACTTTCACCGATATGATGAAGAAAATAAACACAACTATTAAAAACAAACAAACCATTTAAATTTAAACTTATGTACGATTTCTTGATAGTAGGAGCCGGATTTGCAGGAAGTGTATTAGCAGAAAGACTTGCTTCTGTAGGAAATAAAAAAATATTGATCATAGATAAAAGAAACCATATTGGTGGAAATGCGTATGATTATTACAATGAAGACGGAATATTAATTCATAAATATGGTCCGCACATTTTTCATACAAACTCTGCAGATGTATTCAATTATCTGAGCAAGTTTACCCCCTGGCGTAATTACCAGCATAAAGTATTGGCAAGTGTAGACGGTCAGTTGCTTCCAATTCCTATAAACTTAAATACGGTTAATAAGTATTATGGCTTAAACTTGAATGGGCTTGAAGTGGAAGAATTTCTTGCCTCCAGAGCAGAAAAAGTTTACCCGGTTAAAACTTCTGAAGATGTTGTTGTAAGTAAAGTGGGCAGAGAACTTTACGAAAAATTTTTTAGAGGATACACCCGCAAACAATGGGATCTTGATCCTTCTGAGTTAGACGCATCGGTTACAGCAAGGGTACCAACACGCACAAATAAAGATGACCGCTATTTCACTGATACCTTCCAGGCAATGCCTTTACATGGTTATACAAAGATGTTTGAAAAGATGCTTTCGCATCCCAACATTAAGATCATGATAAATACAGATTACCAGGAAGTGATGAATGAAGTAAATTATAAGAAGCTGATTTTCACTGGCCCTGTAGATGAATACTTCAACTTTAAATACGGCAAACTTCCTTACCGGTCTCTTCGCTTTAAATTTGAAACAATCGAAAGTTCAAACTTCCAGGAAACCGGAACTATCAATTATCCGAACGATTATGCTTTTACACGTATAACCGAGTTCAAGCATTTAACGGGGCAGAAACATGACAAAACTACCTTAGTATACGAGTTTCCTGAAGCTACCGGCGATCCTTATTACCCTGTACCCCGCACCGAAAACGATTTACTATATAAAAAATATGCAGCGTTAGCAAACCAACTCACCAATACATATTTTGTCGGACGGTTAGCTACTTACAGGTATTATAATATGGACCAGGTAGTGGCGCAGGCACTAACCACCTTTAAGAAGATTACCCAGGCAGATTTGTCTGCTAAATTACCAACAGATGATGAACGGATACTCGAGAAACGGAGTTGAAATTTGGGCAGGAATTGAATGTTCTTACAACCGGGTTGATAATAATTATATGGATCAGTTGAACCTTTCAGGACATTATGAAAGGTGCGACGACGTTCAGAGAATAGCAGCGTTAGGTCTTAAAGCCTTGCGTTACCCGGTTTTATGGGATTACCAGGAAGTGATGAATGAAGTAAATTATAAGAAGCTGATTTTCACTGGCCCAGTAGATGAATACTTCAACTTTAAATACGGCAAACTTCCTTACCGGTCTCTTCGCTTTAAATTTGAAACAATCGAAAGTTCAAACTTCCAGGAAACCGGAACTATCAATTATCCGAACGATTATGCTTTTACACGTATAACCGAGTTCAAGCATTTAACGGGGCAGAAACATGACAAAACTACCTTAGTATACGAGTTTCCTGAAGCTACCGGCGATCCTTACTACCCTGTACCCCGCACCGAAAACGATTTACTATATAAAAAATATGCAGCGTTAGCAAACCAACTCACCAATACATATTTTGTCGGACGGTTAGCTACTTACAGGTATTATAATATGGACCAGGTAGTGGCGCAGGCACTAACCACTTTTAAGAAGATTACCCAGGCAGATTTGTCTGCTAAATTACCAACAGATGATGAACGGATACTCGAGAAACGGAGTTGAAATTTGGGCAGGAATTGAATGTTCATACAACCGGGTTGATAATAATTATATGGATCAGTTGAACCTTTCAGGACATTATGAAAGGTGCGACGACGTTCAGAGAATAGCAGCGTTAGGTTTTAAAGCCTTGCGTTACCCGGTTTTATGGGAAAAACACGCACCCCAATTAAATATTCAAATTGATTGGAAGCATTCCCGCAAGAAATTAGAAGAAATAAAAGAAGCTGGTGTTGAACCTATTGTAGGTTTGGTACATCATGGCAGCGGGCCCGTTTACGCGGATTTTTATGATGGAAGTTTTGCAAAAGGTTTAGCTGCTTATGCAGCCAGTGTCGCCAATCAATTTCCCTGGATTACCTACTATACTCCTGTAAATGAACCTTTAACCACTGCACGTTTTTGCGGGCTTTACGGCCACTGGTATCCACATGGCAAAACTTCAGAGCAATTCCTTAAAATACTAATAGAAGAATGTAGGGCTACAGTTCTTTCAATGCTGGAAATCAGGAAAGTAAACCCTAATGCAAAACTTATACAAACAGAAGACCTCGGAAAAACACATAGCACAAAAGAATTAGAATACCAGGCAGACTTCGAGAACGAAAGACGGTGGCTTTCGATCGACTTGTTGTGCGGGCGGGTAAACCGAGAGCACCAATTATGGAGCTACTTAATTGCAGAAGGTATAACTGCAGAAGAACTTACCTTTTTTATTAAAAACCCCTGCCCGCCCTATATTATTGGTATCAATCACTATTTAACTTCCGAACGTTATATTGATCAGCGGATTGCAAACTTTCCCCCACATACGATTGGTGGTAATTGCATTGATACATATGCTGATGTTGAAGCTGTAAGAGTTGCCAAAAACATAGGCACTAAGGGCCTTTTACGTGAGTTATGGGAAAGGTTTTCGTTACCGATTGCCATAACCGAAGTGCACTTGCATTGCGGCCGAGAAGAGCAATTAAGATGGTTTCTTTCCGTTTGGAAAGCTGCGAATGAATTAAAAGAGGAAGGGGCCGACATACGGGCTGTTACAGCATGGGCTATATTAGGTTCTTTTGATTGGTGCAGCTTACTAACTAATCCAAGCGGAATTTACGAACCTGGATTGTTTGATGTAAGAAGCCCCACTCCACGGCTTACAGCTTTAGCTAAGCTGGTAAAAGCATTGGCAAACGGAAAGGAATACCATCATCCTGTGCTTGAAGAAGAAGGCTGGTGGAAAAGACCTTGTGCAGTTATTTATAATTTGGATGAGCAGCCTAAACCTCAATACCTCAACCGCATTAAAACTGAACGTCCCTTAATTATTATTGGCAAAACAGGAACATTAGGCCGGGCAATGGAACGTATATATTCTTTTCGTGGCATTCATAATATTGTATTAGGAAGGGACGATTTGGATATTGCCAACGAGCGTGAAATAGCAGAGATGATAAGGCGACATAAGCCGTGGGCAATAATAAATACAGCAGGTTATGTAAGGGTGGATGATGCTGAAAAAGATGCAGATAATTGTTTCCTCATTAATACTAAAGCTCCGGAATTAATGTCGCGGGTTTGCGAAAGACAAGGTGTTCAGTTTGTTACTTTTTCATCTGACCTTGTATTTGATGGCGCTAAAACTAATCCCTATCTCGAAAGCGATCTTGTTTCGCCCCTAAACATTTACGGGCAGAGTAAAGCAATGGCTGAAGAGTTGGTTTTAAAAAACAATCCCTCTGCATTAATTATTCGTACCAGCGCATTTTTCGGACCCTGGGACCAACACAATTTTGTTTATAATACACTGAGGTCGCTACAAAACAATGAAGAATTTTCTGCTGCCAAAGATGTAACTATCTCCCCTACCTATGTTCCTGATTTGGTTGATACTACTGTAGACCTCTTATTAGATGAGGCTAATGGAATTTGGAACATCTCAAATAACGGAAGCATAAGTTGGGCAACATTAGCCGCTGAAGTTGCACAAAGAAGCGGATATAATCACCTCAAAAATTTTAAACCTGTAACCATGGCATCAATGAGATTGGCTGCAGCAAGGCCTTCTTATAGCGTGCTAAATACTGAAAAGGGATTTGAATTACCATCATGGGAACATGCATTGGACAGGTATTTCAGGGAACAGGAATGTTTAAGTTTGTAGAGTTAGGTTATGGTAATTAAATCCTTGAAACCTTGCAGGAGGAAACTAAAACCAGTTCCCCGGGCAAAAGATTGGATTACCTGAGTGTAGAACGATCTCCTATCCAGGGTTAGGTTAGTTACTTTCAAAGATCTTCCTGCTTATAAACGTATCATTTAAAATTGAAGGTAAAAAAGTTTACTGCATTTATGATCCCGCCTTTGCCCGTGCGATCATAACTGAATAATAGGCACAGACTACCAGGAGTGCCCTGGCCTTTGGTAGGGAGATATCGTACTTAATATAAACAATTAGGTGCACCTAATGCATTAATGAACACCAGCGGTAATTACTTTAAGGTTGGAAGCAAAGAAATAACCTGACAAACCTAAGAATGAAAATGGAATGAAAGTTCGAAGGTTAAAGGAGTTGCCTTAGTACTATCAGGATGCTACAGGATGCAAGCAGGAAAAATCATTCTCACTTATCCTGTACTTTCGCAGGATAAATCACAGCTTGCAATATGACTATTAAAAATCTTCCGACAAGTTGTTTGGTTATAGCTACTTTTTTGTATAGCTGCAGCGCAACACGTTTACCGGCTAAAAAACAAGTATTAGAGCCGCTTCGTCTCACCAATCAATACTTCATGAACAATTGGCCCGACCCGGGAAAAACAATTGTTACAAACCGCGAAAGGCCCAGTAACATTTGGACACGTGGAGTGTACTATGAAGGCTTGATGGCTTTATATAATATCGATAAGCAAAAGAAGTATTATGATTATGCTGTGTTATGGGGCGAAAAGCATAAATGGGGCATGCGAAGTGGCCCAACTACAAGAAATGCCGACGATCAAACATGTGGTCAAACTTATATCGATTTGTATATGATTGATAAAAAGCCAGAGCGTATAAAAGATATCAAAGCATCTATTGACGAGATGGTTAAGAGTGATAAGAGCGATGACTGGAACTGGATTGATGCGTTACAAATGGCAATGCCTGTGTTCACCAAGTTAGGGATTGTTTATAACGATACAAGCTATTTTAGAAAGATGTACGACTTGTACAACTTTTCAAAATATAAGCAAGGCGATAAAGGTTTATACAATTCTGCAGATCATTTGTGGTGGCGGGATAAAGATTTTGATCCGCCTTATAAAGAGCCGAATGGTGAAGATTGTTACTGGAGCCGTGGTAATGGTTGGGTAGTAGCTGCATTGGTTAAAACGTTAGACATGTTACCAAAAACCGACCCCCACTACAATGAATATTTACAGGATTATAAAGACATGTGCACAGCAATAATTAAAGTTCAACGTAGTGATGGATTTTGGAATGTAAGCTTGCACGATCCTTCCAACTTTGGTGGTAAAGAAACTTCAGGCACTGCATTGTTTACTTATGGTTTTGCCTGGGGCATTAATAATGGTATTCTCGATAAAAAAACATACAACCCCATTATTACCAAAGCCTGGAATGCAATGGTAAAAGAAAGTGTTCATTCCAATGGATTTTTAGGATTTGTTCAGGGTACGGGTAAAGAACCAAAAGATGGGCAACCTGTAAGCTATACCAGTAAGCCCGATTTTGAGGATTATGGCCTGGGATGTTTTCAAATATCTCCTAATAGTAGTCTGCAATGAGGATGCCCGGTTGAAATATGATGCCATCTTTCTTGTGTTAATCTTATTGGTACTTTATTTTTTGATATTGCTACATCCATTATAATAAAACCTTCTATTGTTTACATGCTAACAACAGGGGTTGAAAACAAATTTAGTCCTTTTTGATTCGGAGAATATCAAGCATAATCAGCAGCTTTCTAATACTAAGACTCAGTCTCTTTTTATTCACCTCCATGTTTCCAGACACTTAGGAAGGAATATGGCTTAACTTATGCGACAGAACTTTGCCTCAGACTTTAACCATTTCTTTTCAAGGTTTGCTTATTTTTTATCCAGAATTCATCCTGCCAGGTAAAAGGTGTTTTCTTCAAATGGTCATTCTCTATAGCAATACCTATCCT
>MWYU01000563.1 GCA_002050375.1 Chitinophagales bacterium 62-2 | reverse complement strand
CGGCCATGTGTAGCCGCAGCGAGAAGGTTATCTGTTGAGCGATATTTAACCATATCCACACGGGTATTTACAAAATCAGTATTGTTAGGTATCCACACCGTACCGGCACCTGAAGAAAGAGAAGTTGTCCATACACCTAATTCGGTGGCCAGAATAATTCCTCCGTTTCCGCCGGTTGTACCGTTGAGTTGTGTATTTGCAGGAGCGAAGGTACCCCACCGAACAGGCATATCGGGCAGATTTCCTTCTATACTTGCCCAGGTTGTTCCTCCGTTGGTGCTTTCCCATACGCTCACGACTCCATAGTTTGAAGCAGTAAGTAACATGTGATTTGAGTTGCTGCTTTCAACATCTATACTTGAAATATACGCTCCCGCTGAAAACGGTAAGCTGACCGTTTTATCTACTGCAGGGGTTGAAGTATTCGCATTAGACAGTTTGACTAATACGGGAGCTACTGAAGTTGTTGCATCTTTAGCGGTACTTCCCGCAAACCATACTACGCCTCCGGTAGCAACATTCTGATCAACTTTTACTGCAGAAATTTGCCGCCCCGATAAAGCAGTTAAAGGAACATCATTAAATGCGGGCGTTCCTGTACCGGGTAAACCTAAAACCAATCCATATTTATCAGGGTCGTGTCCGGTGTATACAACATCCTTCGCATCATCGTAATCGGTAGGGTTAATAAAGCGGCCGGTAGAGCTGCTTCCGCCATTTATGGTTGTAAAAGTTGCTCCCCCGTTTCTTGAGTACCTGTAGTTATTTCCGGTAAAAGCATACACCTGTATTTGCCCGTCAGTTTGATCTATATGTGCAAAGGTGCCATCGCCGCCAAGAGGCGTTGAAATAGTAGTATTTATACCGGGAGAAGTAAATTTCTGTGTGCCATTGTCTTGTGCTCCTGCTAGAAAATAGTCAGGAAGAGTTGGATGAAAATCCACCGAATAAAACTGTGTTATTCGATAGCCATTATTTTTATTAACCCAGCTCGTACCGGCATTAGGACTGTAAAAAACACCGCCATCGGTAGAAGCTAAAACTTCGCTGCTTGTGCCATTATTGAATAAGATATTATGGATATCAGCATGAATTTGAGGTAAGCCTGAACAACCTGAAGACCACTGCGTAACCTGCGACCACGTTAACCCTTTATCGGCTGTTTTTAAAATATCCACACCACCAATGTAACATACCGAACTATTATTAGGGTCTACGGCAGCTATCAGATTGAAAAAAGCCTGTGTGCGGGTAAAGTCGGTAGATGTAGTTCCCTGGTCGCACCAGGTAGGCAGTGGAAGTGTTACCCAGGTTGCGCCGCCATCATCACTTCTTCGAATGCCACCTATTGCAGAATTTTCAGCGTTTATTTCTAACAGTGCATATAATACACTAGGGTTATTAGGAGCTACTGCAATCTCTATCCTTTTCCACTTGCCGGTAGGAGTGATATCCGTCCAGGTTCCGGCATTACCTTGTGTGGCTCCTAAAGATGCAGGAGATTTGAAAATGCGACCCTGGTTAGAGGTATCCGAACTTCCGATACCGGTAGTTGCATAAAGATCGCCGTTAGAAGCAATTTCAAGATCGGCACCTCTGAAATTAAAAGCCTGGTTGCAACTTGTAGCACCGGCAGCGAGGGCCCCTATAACCCGTAACCACGATGTACCACCATTAGCAGACTTTAAAACTCCACCGGAATTACAAAAACGAAAGCTTCGGGTTGTTGCATAAACTACCCCTGTGGCAGTTACAACAATATCCTGTACGTAATCAAAATTATTAGCTGAAGTATCAGTAGATGTTAAAAAATTCCATGAAGCGCCCCCATCTGAAGTTTTTATAATCCCGTTTCCTCTTATGGCATCTGCATTAAACCAACCTTCCCCGGTTCCGGCATACATCACATTTGTGTTGGAGGGATCCTGTGCCAGGCAGGTAACTGCAAGGTTGGGAAGTTTATCATTTACAGGCGTCCAGACAGGGGTTGTTTTAAAATTGGTGCATTTCCATATACCGCCTCCAACGCCTCCTGCATAAATTGTGTTTCCAGTTGCATCTCTTTTATCTATTAAAAGCGCTCTCGTACGGCCGGCAATTTGGTTAGGCCCCCGCTCCTGCCATTTAAGTTCGGCCGTTCTGCTCACAGCAAATATCCTGTTCATATATGCTTTCGCAGGTATTAACCTCTCGGATGGCACATAACCTAAAGCAGGATCCTTCACCATATAAAACTCCTGCTTCATTATCTGTTCCATATCGTCTTCTTCCTCTTCGTGTTCATGCGACTCTGCCTGGCTTTCTTTCGCCCGATCTTCATTTTTGCACCCGTTTAGGAACCATGTTAACGACGTTAGCAAAATAAGAACTGCACCCTTTCTAATTCCCCTTACCATAACTATTTATTTATCTTAAATCTAAAATTAGCACTGTTTATTCATTTGCAAAGGTTACAAATAAAGCGTCTTTCAAAGAATGTCTATAGGTGTAATAATATTGGAAAGTATACTTTAAAATCGAAGCAAAACAGAACCGGTAATAATGTTGATGCTTTAAAGTATGAAACTGTTGGCTCAACAGGCGCCGAAATTAAATTATCTTTTAGAGCCTTAGGTTAGTGATGCTGCGTGCAAAACATTTAGGCAACAACCCGGGCAAGGGAAAGTTTACGAAACCTAAACAAAAAAATTCCCAATATATTTTCCCGGTAATGGTCGCTCTGTCCTTAATATTTAAAAATTGGAGCAGATTAATTTTGGCAAGTCTGGCATTTTCTGCAAACTCCTGCATTTGTAACTGTTAAACTATTTTAAAGTGCTGCAACGGAATTTACCCGGCTCTTCTTCCTCTACCCTAAATCCTTACTTTTGCACGATGCATTTGGTTCAAACATTTGTTACTACGAAGCTTCCGGTTATGGAGGCTTTTTATACCATCCAGGGAGAAGGATTTCACCAGGGGCGTGCAGCATATTTTATAAGGTTGGCAGGGTGTAATGTTAATTGTTTTTGGTGCGATGTAAAGGAAAGCTGGGATGCAGACAAACATCCAAAAATGTCTATTGATGATATCGTACAACAAGCTTGTGCAGAACCTGCGAGACTTGCCGTAATTACAGGCGGCGAACCGTTGATGTATAATCTTGATGAACTTACTTATCAATTACAATCAGAAGGATTTGAGACGAATATTGAAACTTCTGGCTCGTTTCCTTTAAGCGGCAGCTGGAACTGGATATGTGTTTCTCCAAAAAAATTTAAACCTCCCACTGCAGAAGCCCTTCATAATGCTAATGAATTAAAGGTGGTGATCTATAATAAAAATGATTTTACATGGGCAGAGTCACATGCCAACCAGGTAAACGAAAGCTGTAAGTTATACTTACAACCTGAGTGGGAAAAAGCACCTGTCATTATTCCCTCCATTATAGATTATATAAAGCAACACCCTAAGTGGGAGTTGAGCCTTCAAATCCATAAGTATATAAATGTTCCCTAAACTTTAATTCTATGGGGGAATTTAGAAATACCCATTCCACTTTTAACACCCCTGTAAAATAAGTTTTCCCGACCTTCATTTTAACCAGATTTCTTACATGAAGCAGTTTTTATTATTACTTTTTTTCACCTTGTCATTGTTCACATACGCGCAAACATATAACCCCGATAAGGTTAACAAAAAAGCAGTCGAAGTTCACGAAAGTGCTATACTTAAATTGCAGGAAGGCCAGATAAAAGAAGGAATTCCACTTCTGAAGAGAGCTATTGAAGTTGATCCTAACTATGTTGATGCAATTCTTTCTTTAGGGAGCGCATATGGCGAATTGAAGGACTATCAGAATGCAGTTAGCCAGTTCGAGAAAGCACGGCCGATGGATACCGCTTATTTCCGCTACTTCTATCTTCCTTATTCAATAAACCTTGCCGGTCTTGGCCGTTTTAACGATGCCTTGAATGCCATTAACCGTTTTCTGGCGATACCCGAGTTAAATGAGCGCAGCCGCAAAAGTGGTAGTTTTCGCAAACGAACGTTCGAGTTCGGTTTGCAGTATGCTAATAAAAACCCTGCAGGTGATTATGTTTTTGCTCCTGCAAATTTAGGCGACAGTGTAAACTCTGTAAGGTCAGAATATTATCCCTCGATAACTATCAACGACAGCCTGTTTGTATTTACACGAAGAGGGCAGGGCTACCGCGAAGACTTTTTTGAATGCACAATTCTGCCGAACAAAAAGTACAGTAAAGCAAAGCTGATTAATGGTGATATAAACTTAGAACCTTCAAAAGGCGCTATAAATATTTCGCAGGATGGTGAGTGGCTGATTTTTGCAGGTTACAATTTTCGCGGCGGTTATGGAGATTTTGATCTGTACATTTCTTATTACACACCTACCGGCTGGAGCGAACCTGAAAACCTTGGAAGAAATATTAATACAGAAGCCTGGGAGAGTTCGCCGAGTTTAAGCCCCGATAAAAGGGCATTATACTTTAGCAGTAACAGGCCCGGCGGATTTGGCGGAAAAGATCTTTATGTAAGTTATCGTCTGCCAACTGGAAAGTGGGCGCCTGCTCAAAATATGGGGGCTTCTATAAATACAGCAGGCGATGAGTTAGCACCTTTTATTCATGCGGACAATGCTACTTTATTTTATAATAGTGACGGCTTACCCGGTTATGGCAACAGCGATATTTACTTATGTCGTAAAGGCCCGAACAACGAGTGGAGCATTCCTGAAAACCTTGGCTTCCCGATTAATACAATAGAAAATGAAGGAAGCATTTTTGTAGCGGCTGATGGTAAAACCGCCTTTTATGCAAGCGACCGAAGTGACACGAGGGGTGATTTAGATATTTATACGTTCGAATTAAGACCTAACGTTCGGCCTGCAAGAACTTTGTATGTACAGGGTAAAGTATATGATAAAAAAACAGGAAAAGGTTTACCCAGCGCTGTTGAGTTAATTGATAACAGTAATCAGAAATCAGTTACGAACGTACAAACAGATGAAACGGGCCACTACTTTATGACCCTGCCTATTGGGAAGGATTATACGTTTACTGTTAACCGCAAAGGGTATTTATTCTTCAGTGAATTATACCCTTTAAGCAAAATTGTAGCAGACAGCACTTATAAAAAAGATATTCCGCTGCAACCTTTGGAAGTAAACGCTTCCTTAGTTTTAAAAAATATTTTATTCGAAACCAACTCTGCAAAACTTCAACCCATAAGCCTTGCTGAAATTAACAGGCTATTGCAACTTATGAGCGAAAACCCAACATTAAAAGTTCAGATAAACGGACATACAGATAACGTAGGTAAACCTGCAGATAATCTCAAACTTTCAGCAAGCCGCGCAAAAGCGGTAGTGGATTACTTAGTAAGCAAAGGAATAAATCAAAGCCGCTTATTATCCAAAGGCCTTGCGGAGACCAAACCAATTGCAGACAATAAAACTGAAGCAGGCCGTGCACAAAACCGGAGAACAGAGTTTGTAGTTACAGGGAAGTAGATTAGTTGACAGATGACAGTTGACAGAAAATCTGGAACTTATAACTTAAAACCTACAACTTTCAACAGCAGTTGCAACTGCTAACCAGTAACTATCTTCACCCCCATGCATCAGGAACTGCTTTACAGAATTGCACTTACTGCGGCGCCAAACATTGGAGCTGTACAAGCTAAAATATTGGTAGATCATTTTGGCTCTGCAGAAAATATTTTTAAAGCAAAAAAAGATTACTTAGAAAACATTCAGGGTATAGGAACCGCACGGGCAAAAAATATTAAAAGTTTTGAAGACTTTACGGCTGTTGAAGCAGAAATAGAGTTTATTGAAAAATATAAAATACAAACTCTTTTTCTTACCGACGTCGAATATCCCAAACGACTTTTAAATTGCTATGACGCCCCGACGATGTTATATTACAGGGGCACTGCCGACTTAAACAACTCAAAAGTTATAAGCATAATCGGCACCAGGAATAACACCGAGTATGGAAGGCAAATTACAGAGCAATTAGTTAGCGATCTGCAGAGCTTTAAGGCAATAATAGTGAGTGGCCTTGCTTACGGTATTGATACTATTGCACATAAAGCTGCACTTCACAATAACCTGCAAACTGTCGGCGTTCTTGCTCACGGACTTGATAAAATTTATCCCCGCCTGCATTTAAGCCTTGCAAAACAAATGACGATGTATGGAGGCTTATTAACTGAGTTTCCTAAAGGTACGCTTCCTGATAAACACAACTTTCCACGACGCAACAGGATAGTAGCCGGAATGGCTGATGCCACCATTGTTATAGAAACTGCTTTTAAAGGTGGAAGCATCATAACCGCAGAATTAGCTAATGGTTATAATAGAGATGTATTTGCTTTTCCGGGGAGAATAAATGATGCAAAGAGTGCGGGATGTAATCACCTTATTAAAAACAATAAAGCCATTTTATTGAATAACGCCGAAGAATTAATTGAATGGTTAGGATGGAAAGAAAAGAAAGCAAAACGTAAACATCAAAAAGAATTGTTTATTACCCTTACCGGCGACGAACAAATTTTAGTCGACCTGCTAAAAGAAAAAGACACTATTCATATAGATGAGCTGCATATAAAAAGTGGCCTTAATAGCAGTTCTGTTGCGGCAGCTTTACTAAATCTTGAGTTTGAAAATGTGATTAACCCGCTTCCCGGAAAGGTATATAAGCTGGTATAAAATTATTTGCATGTAACAAAGAAGCTTTGATACTACAAAAATTAATTAAATTGCATAAACAAATAAGACCTAATGTTCAAATTTTTCAGCACAGCACCGGTAATTAAAAGCGATACGGTAGTAAAGCTGGAGCGTATGGGCAAAACAATGCAATTGCTCCAGGCTATTGAAGCTGAAAGAAAAAATGTTTTTTCTAATACCGGCAGTTCAGCAAATGGCGAAGTAACTGTTGAGCGTGTTGGCTCCTACGGCAATAAAAAGGGCAGATGATTGCAGTATGAACATTGCCCTGGCCACACTTACGCTCCTTATCATTTTATATCCCGGTTTTTTATTCAGGCGTTTTTACTTCACGGGCGAATTTTCAAAAGAATATTTTAAACAAAGCGTTACAGATCTTATTTTCTCCAGCATTCTTCCCGGGTTTTTTATTCACTTTATTGGATACCTTTTATTTATCAAGGGCAGAAGCCAGATAGATGTTATCACTATAGGTACTCTATTAAGTGGCACAAGTGATTCAATAAAAGTAACCGAAGCATTTAAAGCTGTATATCAGAAAGCTCCTTCTATTGCCGGCTATTTTTTCGGCGTTAGCGTAGTAGGAATGGTAGCGGGATTTGCCGCAAAACTAGTTGTACGAAAATTTAAACTCGACAGAAAAGTAAAGCTGTTTCGTTTTCAAAACGAATGGCATTACATATTTAGCGGGGAGATTTTAGACTTTCCGAAAGTGCCGGGAAACGCAGAAGATATAGATTGCAGTTATATTGATGCCCTTGTTAAAACAGATGAAGGAACCATCATTTATACAGGCTTGCTTGCTGATTATATTTTAACCAAAGAAGGCGGAATAGACCGGATTTATTTAACAGATGTAAAAAGACGTTTTTTTAAAGATGACATTACCAATAAAGTTGAATCGCCGGCAGATCTGGATGAATCAGCAAACGATAGCCGCTACTATTATTTACCGGGAAGGTTTTTTATTATTTCTTATAGCCAAATCATTAACCTGCATGTTACTTATTATAAGGTAACTCCTAACCAGCAATTGAAAGAGGAAATACAGCACATAAAAACCGAATAAACTACGGTTATTTTTTTTCTTCCGTATCGGAATATTACCCCAGCTTAGTCCAACCCGCATATTGTATAAAGTCGTACAACTTATCTTCATTTATCAATCACTTAGTTTTTTATGAAGTATATATTGTCTTTTTGCATATTGCTGCTGACTGCTGCCAGTACTTATGCGCAGCACACATTAAGACTCTCAATTAAAAGTTTAGAAGGAAAAGCACCTCTTCCCGGTGCAACAATTATAATCCCATCCTTAAATAAAACGGCAGTTGCTGACAACTTAGGCCTTGCAACATTTGCAGACATTGTAGCAGGAACCTATAATATTAAAGTTTCTTTTGTGGGTTTAGAAGAACAGGAAATTTCCATGGCAGTTCCACAACCCACTAATAAGCCTTTTGAGGTATTATTAGCAGAAGCGGAAGAAAACGAAGAAGAAGTAATTGTAACGTCCACCAGAATCAGCCGTTCTATCAGCGACATACCAACAAGGGTAGAAACCATATCAGGCGAAGAGCTGACAGAAAAAGGCAACATGAAACCAGGCGATATAAGAATGATGCTTAATGAAAGCACAGGTATTCAAACACAGCAAACTTCAGCCACTTCTTATAATTCCAGCATAAGGATACAAGGGCTTGATGGCCGCTATACACAATTATTAAGAGATGGCTTCCCCCTTTATGCCGGTTTTTCGGGTGGTTTAAGTTTAATGCAAATTGCCCCTTTAGATTTACGGCAGGTAGAAGTAATTAAAGGTTCATCATCTACTTTATACGGCGGTGGCGCAATAGCAGGTTTGGTCAATCTTATTTCAAAGGCACCAACAGCCAAAAGAGAATTAAGCTTTCTTGCGAATGGTACATCGGCTAAAGGCATAGACCTTAGCAGTTTTTACAGCCAACGTTTTAAGAACATTGGCTTAACTGTTTTTGGTTCAGCAAATACAGGCAGTCCATATGATCCCTCCGGTATTGGCCTAACAGCTATCCCAAAGTTTGAGCGTTACACCATAAATCCACGATTGTTTATTTATAGCAGCAAAACCAATGCAAATGTTGGCATAAGCTACATTACCGAAGATAGAATAGGTGGCAATATCAACTACATTAAGAATGGAACTTCAGGTTATTTTGAAAAGAACAACACTGATCGTTTTACAAGCCAGGTAGATGTACAGCACAAGCTGAGCGAGAATAGCAACCTTAATTTGAAAAGCAGTTTTACCACATTCAACAGGCTTATAACAATTCCAACGTACATTTTCGAAGGAGTGCAACAATCTTCCTATTCAGAAATCAACTTTAGTACAAAAGGAGAAAAAACATTTTGGATAATCGGCGCTAATTTTTTAACCGACGATTTGAAAGAGGAAAGGCATAATACAACAGCACTAAGAAATTATCACTACAATACAATGGGTGTATTCGTACAAAATACCTGGACACCTGTAAGCACCTTTACATTAGAAACAGGTTTAAGAGGGGATTATGTGAAGCAATATGGCTTTGAATTATTGCCGAGAGTATCAGCATTGCTTAAAATAACACCTAAACTGTCAGCAAGATTAGGCGGTGGATTAGGATACAAAACACCTACGGTATTTAATGAAGAGGCAGAGAAAATACAGTTTCAAAACATACTGCCAATTAATCAAACCATAGCTAATAATGAAAGGTCGGCAGGAGGAAACCTTGATTTTAATTATCGTACAAACATGGCTGGGGTAGGGTTTACAATTAACCAGCTATTCTTCTATACAAGACTGAATAAACCTTTAGTATTAACGACAAATGGAAGTGGAAATAATGAATTTGTAAATGCCGCAGGCTTTATAGATACCAAAGGAATAGAAACAAATCTTCGGTTTACCTATAATGATTTTAAACTGTTTATTGGTTACACTTATGCCGATGTAAACAGTCATTTTAATAGTACTAAAAGCTGGTTTCCGCTAACGGCAAGGCATAGACTTAACAATGTACTGATGTATGAAAAAGAAGGCAAACTTAAGATTGGGTTGGAAGCCTATTATTTCAGTCCTCAGAAATTAAGCGATGGCACAAGAGGTAAAGCATATTGGATAAATGGTTTAATGGCAGAGAAGCTATGGAAGAAGTTCTCGCTATTTATAAATTTTGAAAATATATTTGATACGCGACAAACAAGGTTTGACACTATCTACACCGGCTCTATTAATAACCCAACATTTAGAGACATTTATGCGCCGGTTGATGGATTTGTAGTGAATGGTGGTATTAAGCTTAGGTTTTAATTGTCGACATAGAAAGGCACCTATTTACAAGCTGCAAAGTCAGACATATTACCACTAAAGATATACTTACAACTAACTCACTTTTCGCCGTCATCTGTCAACGAACTGCCTATGTTCCCCTGCTGTAATTAGGTGCTTCCCTGGTAATTACTACGTCGTGCACGTGACTTTCGCGCATGCCTGCATTTGATATTTTTACGAAGCTTGCCTTTTGCAGTTCTTCAATATTTTTTGTTCCGCAATAACCCATACCTGCCCTCAAACCACCGGTGAATTGGTAGACTACCTCGTTTACAAAACCCTTATATGCAATTCGTCCTTCAATACCTTCGGGCACATACTTCTTAAGGTCTGCCTCCACATCCTGGAAATACCTGTCGCCGCTGCCCTGCATCATTGCACCTAACGAACCCATTCCGCGGTATTCCTTAAACTTACGGCCTTCATAAATAATAGTCTCGCCGGGACTCTCTTCGGTACCTGCAAAAATGCTTCCCATCATCACCGCATTTGCACCAGCCGCCAGCGCTTTTACCATATCTCCGGTATAGCGTATACCGCCATCCGCAATTAATGAAACGCCTGTTCCTTTAAGTGCCCCGGCAGCTTCCATAACCGCTGTAAGCTGAGGAACACCAATGCCTGCAACTATACGCGTAGTGCAAATGGAACCTGGTCCAATACCAACTTTCACTGCATCGGCTCCTGCTTCAGCAAGCGCCTTTGCCCCTTCGGCAGTACCTACATTTCCAGCAATTACCTGTAAATTTTTAAAGTTCTTTTTTAAGTTTTTTAAAGCGTCTATCACACCTTCACTATGCCCATGCGCGCTGTCTAAAGTAACTACATCCACTGCAAGATGTTGTAAGGCAGAGGCACGATCAAGCATGTCTTTAGTTATACCAAGTGCGGCACCTACCATTAATCTTCCATACTGATCTTTTCCTGCATTAGGGAAATTGCGGAGTTGATTGATGTCTCTAAAAGTTATCAGCCCTACTA
>MWYU01000636.1 GCA_002050375.1 Chitinophagales bacterium 62-2 | reverse complement strand
GTTTAAACCTATGGATGAAAAACTTTCTCGAAAAACGCTACGCTAACATCTGAAAACGGCTTAATGAAAAGAAGAGATTTCCTGATAAAAGGTTCAATACTAACAACAGGGTCGGCATTAGTGAGTTCTTTGCCAAATTATGCCGCGGACATTATAAAACCAGGCGAAGCTCCGGGAAGCAATAATTTATACCGCATTTTTCAAAATCCTGCAACAAGCTTCAGGCCTTTCGTTCGGTGGTGGTGGAATGGGGACAAGGTAGAAAAAGCCGAACTTTCAAGAGAACTGCGATTGTTGAAAGAAGCAGGCATTGGCGGAGTGGAAATCAATCCAATAAAATTTCCTGCAAGAACAGATGACTTAGGAAAACCTTCTTTAAGATGGTTAAGCGATGAATGGATGGATGCCTTACAACATGCCTTCGCCGAAGCAAAATCTCTTGGTCTTACATGCGATCTTATTGTAGGCTCAGGCTGGCCGTTTGGAGCCGAATATCTTGAAGGAGAAGAACGTGCCCAAATAATTTTGATAGGCACTAAAAAGTTAGAAGGAGCAATGGATTATGAAGCTTCGGTGTTTGATCTGTTGAAAGAAGCTGATCCCGCCGTATCGAGCCCTTACGCACGAAGGAAAATAGATATTCTTTCTGTTAAGTTAGTTCCTGATCCACTCAACAACCTGGATGAAGCAAAAGATCTTTCTGAACAGGTAAAGACGGGCTATATAACTGCCACAATTCCTAAAGGCAAATATGTCTTATACACGCTTGTAAAAATTCATGGGTTTCTTGAAGTTATTAATGGCGCTCCCGGCGCTAACGGACCTGTCCTTAATCATTATAATAAAGCTGCTGTTACAAAGTACCTCAACCATATGTCGGATGGAATTCAAAAGAAAACCGGCCCTTTATCGAAACATATACGAGCCTTATTTACCGACAGTATGGAGCTTGAAGGAGCAAACTGGACAGCAGATATGGAAGCCGAATTTAAAAAGAGAAGAGGTTATGATTTAATGCCCTACCTGCCATTCACCCAATTTAAAGTGGGATCGATGGGCAACGTATTCGATTATAGTTATGGAGCAGCCTTAGGGGATGAGATGAAGAATACGATACAACGTGTGAGGTATGATTTCGAACTTACAAAAACTGAACTTTTACAGGAAAGGTTTATAGATACATTTACTAAATGGTGTAAAGATAATGATGTAAAATCACGGGCACAGGCGTATGGCAGGGGCTACTTTCCTTTAGAAGGAAGTTTTGATATGGATATTCCTGAATGCGAAACATGGATAAAAGCAGGCATTGGAAAAGAGATGAGTGAAGCCGACCCAAGAGTAGGGCGGGGTTATACTATGATCAACAAGTATGTTTCTTCAGCCGCGCATCTTAAAGGAAAAAAATTGATCAGTTGCGAAGAACTTACTAATACCGATGTGGTTTTCAACGAAACAATGGAGCTTATGAAAATCACGGGGGATTTAAGTACCATTTCCGGGGTTACTCATCCTGTATTTCATGGCTTCAATTATTCTCCGCCTGAAGCGCCTTTTCCCGGCTGGATACGCTACGGTTGTTATTTTAATGAGCGTAATACTATATGGCCATACTTCAAACATTTTAATGATTATAAAGCAAGGATTTCGGCGCTTTTACAGCAGGCAGATATGTTTGCAGATATTGCAGTATTGCCTCCTGTTGCTGATATGTGGAGCATTTACGGCGCTCAAAACGAACCCTTTCCTTCATTTGCTTATCCCAATCATCTTCCCCTTGTTTGGGAAGCGATGCACCAAAACGGAAATGCCTGCGATTATATTTCGGAGACAGTAATAAGAGATGGTGAAATGAAAAATGGGCATTTGAATTATGGTCCGCGAAAATATCATACTATTTTTCTTGTACAGGTTGAAAGCATGGAACCTGCTACAGCTCAAAAGCTATTATCGTTTGTTGAAAATGGAGGAAGAATATTTTGCGTTGATGCTTATCCTGATAAATCTTTAGGATTGACAAACTATCAGCAGAGGGATAAAGAGGTAAAGGCTGCAGTAGAAAAAATGAAGGCATTACCTGATCGTTTCATTTTGCTGAACAAGCCTGAAAACGAATTTATTCAGTGGTATAAAGACGTTCAAACAAAATACAACATTACTCCTTATGTTAGTATAAGCAAACCCGATAAGTTTGTTACACAGGTAAGGTACCAGGCAAAGGGAACAGAGATACTTCATTTCATTAATTCAAGTATGGATGATGCTCATAAGATTGAAATAACTCCATCGAACGAAATAGTGAAAGGCAAGCAAGCATGGAGATGGGATGCAGAAAATGGAGAACGTTATAAGCTCGAAAATTCAAACCCTATCTCTTTAGATTTAGGCCCTGCAGATTCTGTATTAATAGTGTTTGATAACAATAAAAAAGGAAACAATTATAAGCCAAAACCTGCAACTTTAAATAATGCTTCAGCTTTCGCTAATAGCTGGGCAGTCGAATTTCAACACATAAACGGGTCGAATAAGAAAACAGAAATGAATGTTTTAAAAGACCTTAAAGAACTGCCTGATTTTGTTTCCTTTTCAGGAACTGCCATTTACCGTGCTTCTTTACATGTTGCTGATAAAAGTAACGTTGACTGTCTTAATCTTGGTAAAGTACATGGAATTTCGGAGTTAATTGTAAACGGAAAATCTTTAGGAATTCAATGGTATGGAAGGCGCATTTACCGGCTAAAAGATGCAATACAAAATGGCAACAATACTATTGAAATCAAAGTAATTACCTCGATGGGCAATTACATGAAAAGCTTAAAAGATAATCCTGTTGCTCAATACTGGACAAACGAAAAAAGAAAAGATCAACCAATACAATCTATGGGATTAATTGGACCAGTTACACTTGCTTAGAGTAAGAAATGGCGAAGAAATGGGACGCAAGTACACTTAGTAATGTCTTGTAAAATAACAGCGGGTAACATAATGAAGGTATGCTTGCTTATTATTTAAAAAATACAATCCAATTCGCCGTGTCTATAAAAAAGGTATTTGCAGTAACCATCCTGTTTTTGCAGTCATTTCAATTGTATGCTAAGGATTATCCTGCTTCTTTATTTGGAATTTATAGCGATGGTACTTCCTTAAACACGAGATCTATACAGGCAGGTATAGATTATATAAATGCTAATGGCGGTGGCAGGCTAGTATTTTATGTGGGAAGGTATCTTACAGGTTCTATTCATCTGAAATCAAACGTTACTATTCATTTAGAAGAAGGGGCAGTGCTTGCAGGGTCATTAAATCCTTATGACTACGATAAGAAAATGTTTACTGCTATGATCCTGGCTTACGACCAGGATAGCATTGGCATTACAGGGCAGGGTGTAATTGATGGACAGGGAAGAACCGTAGCAAGAAATGTAGTTCATCTTATACATAGCGGCGTTTTAAAAGATCGCTTTCGTAACGACAGGCCCCAGGAAGATCAGCGTCCGATGATTATCAGTTTTCGTAATTGTAAAAATGTTGCTATCAAAGGAATAACTATTCGTAATGCTGCATCGTGGGTTCAAACATACGATCAGTGTAAAAATTTGGTAATTGACAGTATTCGTGTTGATAGTAGAGCATACTGGAATAATGACGGAATAGATATAGTTGATTGTGATGGGGTAAGAATAACAAATTCGTTTATTGATGCTGCAGATGATGGCATCTGTTTAAAGTCTCATGATGATAAGGCGTTTTGTAATAACATTTATATAAGAAACAATACAATTCGATCGAGTGCTAATGCCATTAAGTTTGGTACAGTTTCTTATGGTGGTTTTAGAAACATCCGGATTATAAATAATAAAGTATTTGATACATACCGGTCTGCAGTTGCGTTAGAGTGTGTGGATGGGGGATTTCTTGAGAATGTAGAAGTAGATACATTGGTTGCAATAAATACAGGTAATGCTATCTTTCTTCGGTTGGGTGAAAGGGCGCCGGGCAGAAAGGGTAAGTTTGAAAAAGTTAAGATCAGTAATGTTACCATTGATATTCCTGCCACTAAACCTGATGTTGGATATGAGTACGAAGGACCGATAGAAGACATGCCGCGAAACATCTCGCCAATAGTAATTGCAGGTTTACCCGGTCAGCTTATTAATGATGTTTCTTTCAACAATATTAAGATCAATTATCCGGGTGGCGGAAATGCATTTTTTGCAAATGCTTCATTAGATCGTTTAGATAGTATCCCTGAAATACCTGAAAAATATCCGGACTTCTCTATGTTCAAAGAACTTCCGGCGTGGGGAATATATATCAGGCATGCAAAGGGTTTACAATTTTCAAACATCACTTTAAATGCTGCAAAGAAGGACTACCGTTCTCCAATTGTTTTACATGATGTGCATCAATCTCAATTTTCAGGCATAAACGTAGATGCACCAGGGCAAACCAATCAAAAGAAGAACATTCATATGTATAAGTCTTCAGGCATTGTTACAAAATAGAATAGCAAGCTTATCAAGTTTAACGCTTACAATTCTTACAACAACTTATCCGGCGTTATTGGCAAATTACGAACGCGTTTTCCTGTAGCGTTGAAAATTGCATTAGCAACAGCACCTGCAACTCCTACAATGCCCACTTCGCCAATTCCTTTAACACCTAATGTATTTGGTTTGGTGTCTTTTTCATCAATAAATATGGTTTCAATTTTTCCTATATCAAGATTTGAGGGAACGTGATACTCTGCTAAAGAGCGGGTAACGAAATTACCCCATCGAGGGTCGAGAATTGATTCTTCGGTTAGTGCCATTCCTATGCCCCATACAATTCCTCCAATAATTTGAGAGCGGGCAGTTTTTGGATTTAAAATTTTACCGGCACCAGTAACTGCAAGGAAACGTGGAACTCTTACCATTCCTGTGTACTTGCTAACCCATACTTCTGCAAAATTTGCATTAAAACTATGTATTGAATATTTGTCCGCATCAGCAGGCGCCTTAGCATCGGCTCTTGTTTGAAATTCAGCAATATTTTCGCTTACCATCAATTGCGCCGCCGTTGGACGAGCAGTAAACTGTTTGCCTGATTTACCAATTAATTCATTCGTAATTTTAATGCATGCATCATTAACAGCATTGGCGAAACTTGCTGCACCAACAGAGCCAACCGAACCTGCAGCAGGTGGCAAATTTGAGTCGCCAATTTTTACGGTAATATTACTAATAGGTATAGCCAACCCATCAGAAGCAGTTTGTGCAATAATGGTATGCGTACCGGTGCCAAGGTCTGATGCAGCAAGCTCGATAATAGCCTTTACCTCGCTGCCTTTACGGGTTAATTTAACAATGGCAGAACTATCTCTTTGCCTTGCGGGATAAGACCCGCAACCAACACCGTAGCCAACTAAATATTCTCCCTGTTCATTTTGACGTGGCTCTAATTTGCGCTTCTCCCAACCAAATGCTTTTGCACCTTCCTGTAAACATTGAACAGTTGTTCGTGAAGACCAGGGCTTGCCATTTGATGGGTCTTTTGAAGGTTCGTTCTTTATTCGAAATTCGATTGGATCCATTTTTAGCTGGTAAGCCAATTCATCAATTGCAGATTCAAGTGCATAGCTTCCTGTAGATTTTCCAGGTCCACGTGTGTAAGTGGGTATAATGATATTCATCGGAACTACCCTGTATGAAATAAGAGAATTAGGTACTTCATACAATACTTTTGAACAATCGCCGCAAGGTTCAACAAACTCATTATTGATTGCACAATGTGTTGTTGTCTCATGCGCAAGTGCCGTTAGCTTTCCGTCTTTGGTAGCTGCAAGACGCATCTTTTGCTGATTACGTTGCCGAAGTCCAACTGAGTTAAACATCTGCTGCCGGGTAAGTGCTAATTTAACAGGACGATTAACCTGCTTAGCAGCAACTGCTGCAAGAACAAGGTTAGCCCATTGTCCACCTTTTGAACCAAAGCCGCCACCAATGTGAGGGGAAACGATGCGAACATTCTCTGGTTTTATATTAAGCGTTGAAGCGGCAGCTCCCTGAGCTCCGTTGATGATTTGCGAACCATTATATAATGTAACACTCTCACCTTCCCAAAAAGCTATTGTTGAATGAGGCTCCATCGGGTTGTGGTGTTCAATTGGCGTTTCATAAACTGCTTCAATCTTATATTCAGCATCGTGAAAAGCTGTTTCAACATTGCCACGAGCAACATCTGCGCTGTCTCGCCCTTTCGGTAAAACAGCTTCTTTTGCATGCTTTGGAAAATCAACTTTCGGTTCTGTTTTATCGTAACTAACCTTAATAAGACTTGTAGCATAACGAGCTTGCTCAAATGTTTCAGCAACCACCAAACCAATATGCTGTCCATAAAATTCAATATCCGGACTTTGCAGCAGTGCGCCTCCCCTGATGCCTCCACCAACATTTAGTTTCGGTGCGTTTTTATGCGTAATAACTGCTAATACGCCTGCCGATTTTTCCGCATCAGCAGTATCAATATCAGTAATCTTACCTGCTGCAATAGTGCTCTTAAAAATAACAGCGTGAGCTGTATTTTTTAATACATAATCAGTAGCATAAGTGGCTGTTCCTGTTACTTTCAATAACCCATCAATTCGGTTTATGGCCTGTCCAACATTTTTGCCTTCGCTCATTGTAATAGGTTTAAATAGGTTTACTGTATCTATTTGTATTTTATCATATTCTTCAAAATCTACCGGTCATTCTTCGCCTTCATCTAAAAGCTTCGTGAGGTGACATTTGAATGTACCATCATTGTGTAACTCCCTTGTACGGCTTGTTTTTTATTCGTCATTTACCCAAAGAAAGGTGTAATCTCCTTGTGTATTTTTCCTTCTCTTCGTCATTGCAAGGAACGAAACAATATGTTTTTTGAACCCGAACTCATTTTAGTTAATCATCGGATTGCTTCGTCGTTCCTCCCCTAAATGAAGTGATGTATATCATCAGCCTTTCCCTCCAGTCGTCGCCTGCATCAATGCCCTTGCTATTGCCCGTTTACCAAGCTCAACTTTAAATTCGTTATGTTCAAGAGGTTTTGCCTGTTTCATTTCCATTTCGGCAGCTTGCTTAAAATTTGCTTCCGTTGCTTCTTTGCCTGCAAGAAATTTCTCCGCTTCGTTGGCCCTCCACGGTTTATGCGCAACACCACCCATAGCAACCCTTGCCTGCTTTATCCGGGTACCTTCCATCTCCAGGGCAGCAGCAACAGAAACGAGGGCAAATGCATAACTCGCACGGTCACGTACTTTTAAATAGTAAGAGTTATTGGCAAAATTATTCTTAGGAATTTCAATGGATGTAATCAACTCGCCCTGGTTAAGGTTGTTGTCTTTTTGCGGAGTATCAGCAGGCAGGCGGTGGTAATCAGCAAAAGGAATGCTGCGCTCTTTTCCATCTGTACCCTGCACTTTTACAACCGCATCTAAGGCAACGAGGGCAACGCACATGTCGGAAGGATGAACAGCAATGCATTGCTCCGACCATCCAAAAATGGCGTGACTACGGTTGATACCTTTAAGGGCACCACAACCTGAACCGGGTTGGCGCTTGTTGCAAGGCATGGAGACTTCGTAAAAATAAGGGCATCGAGTACGCTGGTTTAAGTTACCTGCATTCGACGCCATGTTTCGAATCTGCGCTGATGCTCCAGCTAATATGGCCTGCGTAAGCAGGGGATAGGCTTGCCTTACTAAGGGATGATTGGCGGTTTCTGTGTTTTTGGTTACTGCGCCAAGTGTTATGCCGCCTTTATTTGCACCGGCTAATATTGTTTTAATCGCGGTTAGAGTCAATCTTGTTATATCTACTAATTCATCAGGGCGTTCAACATCTTCCTTCATCAAATCAAGAATGTTTGTGCCGCCTGCCAAATATTTTGCGTTTGGATTTGCCGTTACCTTTTGGGTTGCAGCAGTAACAGTGTTTGTTGGAGTATATTTAAAAGGTCTCATGTTTGCTTGTTTAGGTATCTTTTAAATATTATTTGATTGTTTATCTTCAACAAAACTCCAGGTTTGCGCCACCTCTTTCCCAGTATGGACTTCACGAATTGCATCTACTATATTAGGATAAGCACCGCAACGGCAAATGTTTCCCGACATTCGTTCCCTTATTTCATCATCTGACAGCCTTACCGGACCTGCTGCCTTAATATGAGCTGTTACATAACTTGCCTCACCATTTTTTGCTTCATTCATCAAAGCTACAGCAGAGCAAATTTGACCAGGAGTACAGTAGCCGCATTGAAAGCCGTCGTGTTTAAGAAATGCTGCCTGCATTGGATGAAGTGCACCGCCTTTAGCTAATCCTTCTATCGTGGTTACCGATTTATCAGTACATGTTGCAGCAAGGGTAAGGCATGACAGTACACGCCTTCCATCAACAATAACAGTACAAGCGCCGCACTGCCCATGGTCGCAACCTTTCTTTGCACCAGTGAGCTGCAATCTCTCACGTATTGTGTCCAATAAACTCATTCTTGAGTCCACAGAAAGTGTTTTTTTAACACCGTTCACTTTAAAAGAAACCTTTACGGCATTTTCTAAACTTACCATCACAGGTTCATCAGCAGGGCTTGCAAATAGTTCTTGTCCGCCTAACAATTGAAGCGCAAGCATACCGCCACCGGCTATTGTTATTTGTTTCAAGAATTCCCGCCGTGCTTCTCCTAAACCCGAAAGCTCTTTGGATGCGTCTGACAGGATTTCTTCAAACAGCATTTTTTCGTCTTCAGTTAATTCCTGATTGTGATTTTCTTCTGTCATAGTAATAGGCTTTTGTATGCAATCTTTAAAGCTAAGGAATCTGTATTTAATTTCATACTGGTGGTATCTTTAAGCTTTAGAACAACAACATTGGCATGGATTAAAAGTTTAAAATAAAAATTGGATGTTAGATAAGGGAACAGATTACAAGAAAAGAATACGAAAATCACAGCAATTAAATTTAGCAGGCCAATGAAATATTGCAATTGGTACAGGATGATATATTTTACTTTGAACTTTCAGCATGCTAAAAAGCGGCTGTAATTACGTCGCCGCTTACTTCTGCCGCTTTAATAGCAGTTTGTAATGCCGCTGTGCCGGTTGGCGTAAAATGTACAAATCCTTACACTAATGTATTCTGCCAACCTTTTTTCAATTCTGCTACTGATAGCCCCTGTTAGAAGGCCGGTGCTCTGAAAATAATATTTAGGATTTAAGATTTGTTATGCTTTTAAGTGGTGTTATTCTTTCTCAATTGCTGCAATAATGCCCTTAAATCTTTAGGTAGTTGTGCTTCAAAGTCAAACTTATTACTGTGTGCATCCACAAATTTTAATTGGTTGGAATGCAAGGCAAGACGATTTAGAATTGGTCTTTCTTCTAACTCATTTTTGCTAAGCTTAAATTTCCTTTTAAATGATGACAGCAAAATGGGTTTCCCCTCTCCATATAATTCATCGCAAGCGATCGGGTTACCTAAATGCTTCATATGTACTCTAATTTGGTGCGTTCTTCCCGTATAGATTCGAAACTGCAACCACGAAAACATGCCAAATTCCTCAAGTACTTCATAATCGGTAACAGAAGGCTTTCCTTTTTGATGTGTCATCATCAGAGTTGTTTTACCCGGATGTTCAATAATAGGAACATCAATAGTTCCTTTCTTTGTCAATAAAGTTCCGTTAACTAAACCAAGGTAATATTTCTCTACGTCCCTGCCTTCAAATTGCTGCGATAGATGCTTATGCGCTGCTTCATTTTTTGCAAAAAGAATTAAGCCGCTGGTGTCTTTATCTAAACGGTGAATTGTAAAGACCTTCTCCATGTATTGCTGCAAAATACCTTTTAATGAAGGGTCTTTACCAAGGCGGTCGGGAATAGATAAAAGCCCTGAAGGTTTGTCTATTACAATAAAATCTTCATTTTGAAAAATGATATCAAGCTTCATAAGCTACGGGATAAAGTAGTAAGAGGATTGACCAGGAGATAAAACGCAGACGCTAAAAGTAAGCCTGATTGAAAGACTAAAAAGGCGCGATTTTTTTATCGCTTTTTGCATCTCATTTTTAGCTATTGACCTTTACAAAAGATTGGTTCATAAATTTAAGGATTCGTAATTCCTTCTCATTAAGGAAACGCCACTTACCGCGCTGAACGTTCTTTTTTGTAAGCCCGGCAAACATAACACGATCGAGAGCTTTTATGTCATATTTAAAATGTTCAAAAATACGGCGAACAATACGGTTACGTCCACTATGAATTTCAATACCAATAATGCTTTTATCCTGTGCATCTGCATAAGCAATTACATCAGGGGCAACAAAGCCATCTTCTAATGTAATTCCACCAGCGATTTTATCCATATCACCTTTTGTTAGTGCCCTGTCGAGTCTTACCTCGTAAACTTTCTTTATTTCGTGTTTGGGATGAGAAAGTTTTTGTGCAAGCTCGCCATCGTTGGTTAATAATAGCACTCCGGATGTATTTCTATCCAAACGGCCAACAGGATAAACTCTTTCTGTAGTTGCCTGCTTAATAAGATCAAGCACGGTTTTTCTCCCTTGTGGATCTTCGAGAGTAGTCAAATAATCTTTAGGCTTATTTAATAAAATGTAGACGAAGTTTTTTGTTGGTGTAATCTTTTTGCCGTTTACTTTTACAACATCTGCCGGCGAAACTTTCATTCCCGGATCAATTGCAAGCTCACCATTCACCATAACTTTTCCTTCTTTTACTAAAATAGCTGCATCTCTGCGTGAGCAAACTCCACTATGAGCAATGAATTTGTTTACAGGCATTGTTTCGCCGGAAGAAGTATTTTCAACCACTTTTGTTATTGCGCCAGGTGCACTTTTAATTTTAGCATATTTATTGGACGCCACTTTTTTTACAGGCGCTTCCTGAACAGGCCTTTGTAATTTTTCGGCTCTTTTTTTAGCAAAGTGTTTTTCAATAGCTTCGGCTCTTTCTTTTTTTTCTCTCTTTTTATCCTGGCGGATTTCTTCTTTTATTGCACTTCCTTTTTTCTGTTTTACAAACTTTTGGAAGTTATCGGTACGCTTCATATGTAATTGTTGATTTGCTGTTTTACAACAGTATTATGTTATCAGTTCGGACCAAAGATAAAATGAAAAAGCAGACTATCCGGTCTGCTTTTTTGGGGGTTCTACCTTTCTTAATTCAAATTACTTGACTGCTTTTCGGGTAGGTTGATCTTTCATTCGGATTTTTAATTTTGCCTTCTGCTCATTCGTAAGCAGGGAACTAAGTTCTTGTTTATGTTTTTTTCTAACGCTTTTAAGTTGTTCCTTTTTTTGGTCTTCTGTTAGAG
>MWYU01000581.1 GCA_002050375.1 Chitinophagales bacterium 62-2 | reverse complement strand
GAACAAGATTGCTTGCAAGACATCATGGTTCCAATGTTTCATTTAATCTGAAAAAATTGTTAGATGACAGATTAAAAGTGAGAAAAGAAATATTGAAGGACTTTGAACGGCTGCATAAGGAAGATAAGTTGAATTTAAGCCCATCCTTCATTAAAAAAGCTATAAAAGAACATAAGAGGTTAATGGCCTGGGAAAAATCTGTTTATTACCTGAACTATGATAATATGCTTAAAGGTTTTTTGGCTGTTTTTTCACACGCTTATTATTCAGGCAGGCCTTTTTTTGCAGTATATAATGGAGCTCATTATGCGAAAGAACGAGTAAAAAGAAATCTCAGAAGTAAATTACCGAACTATTTGTTCAGTCGAAATATAAAGCCTGTTTAGCGGTACCATTAGAAGAAATAACTTCGCCGCCAGCTTCAAGATATCTTATGTCTGTTATACCAATAATCTCTCAGTTCAACAACAAACGTGTCTTCATTACCGGTCATACCGGTTTTAAAGGGTCCTGGTTAGGTTATTGGATGCATTCATTAGGGGCGGTAGTAAAGGGTTTGGCTTTAGCCCCAAATACTGAACCTAACCTTTTTAAAGGTTTACATCTTGAAGAAAAAATCGAGTCAATAATTGGTGATATAAATGATTTGGATAATTTACGTGAGGCAATAATTAGTTTTCAGCCCGACTTCGTTTTCCATCTCGCCGCACAACCATTAGTAAGAAGATCTTACAGAAACACTATTGATACTTTTCAAACAAATGTAATTGGCACAGCTAACGTTTTAGAAGCATTGAGATGGCTTGAGAAGCCTTGTGTTTGTGTTTGTATTACTACTGATAAGGTATATCATAATAATGAATGGATTTATCCTTATCGTGAAAATGATCAATTGGGTGGTTACGATCCCTACAGTGCCAGTAAGAGTGCAGCAGAAATTATCATCGCTTCTTATGTCAGTTCATTCTTTAATCCAAATAACGTCAGCAAGCATAAAAAAGCCATTGCAAGTGCAAGGGCAGGTAATGTAATTGGTGGTGGCGATTGGAGTGAAGACAGGTTATTGCCCGATATTGTAAAAGCTTTATCAGGTACCACGGATATATATATTCGTAATCCTGGTGCAGTTCGTCCATGGCAACATGTAATGGAGCCCCTGGTTGGATATATGATGTTGGCATTGCGACTATCAGAAGATGCAACAAAATATTCCGGAGCATGGAACTTTGGCCCTTACAACCAGGATAACTTATCTGTAATTCATCTTGCAAATGCTGCGGTAGAAATGTGGGGCTCAGGTAATCTTACAATATCAAATGATTTAAATGCAGTTCATGAAGCACATCTGTTACGATTAGATATCAGCAAGGCCATCAGCGAATTAAAATGGACACCTAAAATGGATGCAACGCTTGCAATTAAACGTACTATTGATTGGTATAAAAGATTTTATAGCGGAGAAAATGTAACTACATTGATGGATGAAGATTTGAATTTTTATCAATCATTATTAAACTGAAAATGATAAAAAAATCAACATTAGTAAAAGGTATAGATTTTAAGAATATAACAGATAGCAGCTTAAAAGACTCGCTCATAGAATCCTTTTCAAAAAACATTCATAAAGAAATTGTACCTGGTGAAGATTATATTCCTGTTACAGGTAAGGTGATTGATGAAGACGATGTACTGTGGGGCATTGAAGCAATGATGGATGCATGGTTAACAGCAGGCCGCTTTAGCCTGGAACTGGAAAAACAATTGGCACGGTACTTCGGCAGCCGTTTTTCTTTTCTTGTAAATTCCGGCTCATCAGCAAATTTGCTGGCTTTCTATACCCTTACTTCATCAAAGCTGGGCAAGAGAGCACTTAAGCCTGGTGATGAAGTGATTACAGTAGCAGCAGGTTTTCCTACCACCATCAATCCAATAATACAGTTTGGATGTATTCCGGTGTTTGTTGATGTAGACATTCCTACTTATAACATTAAAGCCGAAGATATTGAAAAGGCAATTTCATCTAAAACAAAAGCTATCATGATTGCCCATGCCTTAGGTAATCCTTTTAATCTTTCTGTAGTAATGGACATTGCTAAAAGATATCATTTATGGGTGGTAGAAGATGATTGCGATTCGTTGGGTGCAACTTACAAAGGGAAGAAGACAGGAACATATGGTGACTTGGCGACCCTTTCATTTTATCCTGCACACCACATAACAATGGGTGAAGGTGGTGCAGTGCTGGTGAATAATGCTTCGCTTAAAAAAATTGCTGAAAGTTTTAGAGATTGGGGAAGAGATTGCTGGTGTGCCCCCGGTTGCGATAATACCTGTGGTAAAAGATTTGAATGGCAATTAGGAGGTTTGCCGGAAGGGTACGATCACAAATACACTTATTCTCATATCGGCTTCAATTTAAAGGTTACAGATATGCAGGCTGCTGTTGGACTAAGCCAGTTAACAAAAGCTGATTCTTTTGTAGCTAAAAGAAGAGAAAATCATCAATTACTCAAGTCAATGCTACAACCTTTAGAGGAACATTTTATTTTGCCCGAGGCAACAGAAAATGCAAACCCGAGCTGGTTTGGCTTCATGCTAACGGTAAGAGAAAGTAGCCCCATAGATAGAAATAAATTGGTGCAATATCTTGAAGAAAATAAAATAGGTACACGATTATTTTTTGGAGGAAACCTTTTAAGGCAGCCGGCTTACGAGAACATTGTACACCGAAAAGTGGATGATTTAAAGAATTCAGACATCATCATGAATAACTCTTTTTGGCTAGGAGTATGGCCTGGCTTAAACGAAGTTCATTACAATTATATATTAAGCAAACTTGCCGGATTTATTAACGGGCTATAGCATGAAGTTGATTGAGGCGGAAGATTTGAATCACGTATTAAATAAGACAAAAGATTTGTGGGAGATCGTAAGGAATAAGTCTATTTTTCTTACAGGCGGAACCGGGTTTTTTGGAAAATGGCTGTTGCAAAGCTTCGCTTACATAAACGAAACTTTAAACCTTAATTCAACTATTACTGTTTTAACCCGCGATCCTGATAAGTTTCTTTCACAATTTCCTTATCATCAAAACCAACCTTCAATTAATTTTATAAAGGGGGATATATTGAACTTTGATTTCCCTCAAGGCAATTATCATTATATAATTCATGCAGCAACTGAAGCAGACGCTGCTCTTAATCAAGGTCAACCACTTTTAATGGTTGATACTATAATTAACGGTACCAGAAGGGTTCTTGACTTTGCAAAGCTTCAACCAATTGAGTCTTTCCTTTTCACCAGTTCAGGAGCAGTATACGGAAGGCAACCTTCGCATATAACTCATGCTAAAGAAACAGATAGCTTTCCTGTAGATATCAATAATCCAAATTCGGCTTATGCAGAAAGTAAGCGGTTAGCAGAATTATACTGCTCAATTTATTTTTCTAATTATAAAGTACCTGTAAAAATTGCAAGGTGTTTTGCTTTTGCCGGGCCTTATTTGCCCCTTGATAAACATTTCGCTATTGGCAATTTTATTTTAAATGCAATTAGGAAAGAAGATATTATTATAAAAGGTGATGGCACACCGTTCCGTTCTTATTTATATGCTGCTGATCTTACCGTTTGGCTTTGGACAATATTATTGAAAGGAGAAAATAATACGCCATACAATGTAGGATCAGATGAAGGTTTCGACTTAAAAACTGTTGCAAATATGGTTGCTGAACTTTCTCCCGGAATAAACGTTCAGGTATTAACCAAAACTGATCCGTGTAAGCCTTTGGAACGGTATATACCAGACGTAAGTTTTATTAAAGAAAGCCTGGGAGTACAGGTTTCGTTCGATCTAAAGGAAACAATTGTAAAAACTAAAACTTTTATGCAGGGATATAAGCCGTTTCGTACATGTTGCATTTGCGGTTCAAACTATGCAACTTCTTTATATGATATTCGATTTAAATTATTTGATGGTCATCCTATGAAGGATGGTTATGAAGTGGTGGAGTGTGAGCAATGTAATTTTGTTTATGCAGATACACATGTTACTCAAAATGATCTGGATATCTATTACAAAGAACTATCAAAATATGAAGATAAAACAATAGGTACAGGCGGTGGTTATACACCGGAGGATAAAGACCGGTTACATAAAGCAGCTATATCTATTAAAGAAAATGTTGATGATAAAAGTATCAGAATATTGGACTTGGGTTGCGCAAATGGCGGCTTATTAAAAGAATTAAAAGAGTTAGGCTTTACAAATTTAGTTGGTGTTGATCCATCTTTAAACTGTGTAAATACAACGATTCACGAAGTAGGTTGCGAAGCGTTTCAATCCTCGGCTTTTGACTTAAGAGATGATAAGTTAGGTAAGTTCGATCTTATTATCCTGTCTCACGTTCTCGAGCATATTTTAGATATTACTTCTATAATCAACCATTTAAAGTCTCTATTAAATAAAAATGGAATGGTGTATGTGGAGTGTCCTAATGCTGAAAATTATTATAAAGTAATTCATGCTCCTGTTCAGGAGTTCAACACAGAGCATATAAATCATTTTACAAAGGTTTCTTTCCAAAATTTATTTGGTCTTAATGGCTTCGATAAAATTGTTACAGGTAATCGTGTAATTAAAATAGCATCTCAACAGGATTATAACGTTGTATATGGAATCTTCAGGAAGAAAGAGGATTTTTCGTATCAAATAAAAAAGGATGAAAAAATACATGAAAGAATACTTGATTATATAAAGGAATCCGAGCTTCTTTTAAAAGCAATTGAAGAAGAAATCTCAAAACTAATTTCATATAAACCAATCGCCTTATATGGAGTAGGTCAGTTTGCTTTTAAGCTTCTTGCAAGCCCTGTACTTAATAATGGGCGGTTAAAATTATTTGATAATAATACATCAAACGTTGGTAAAACAATTAACGGAGCACATATACTTGCAGGAAATACAATTAAGAATGAATTTTTGAAGGAAGAATTTACTCTTGTAATTACATCTTTAATACATGAAGAGGGCATTAGAAAACAAATACAGTCCTCTTTTCAAGATCAAAATAACCGTCCTGCTATAATTGGTTTTAAAAAATACCTGAAGGATTAACGGCTTTTATAAAAAGTAAAGATTAAATGAAACTAGCCAATTACGTATTTTCTTATTTAAAGGAAAAGGGGCTCGATACTGTTTTCTTAGTTACCGGTGGAGGTGCAATGCATTTAAATGATGCCATAGGCCGAGTACCGGGACTTAAGTTCATATGTAATCATCATGAACAAGCTTCGGCTATTGCAGCTGAAGGTTATGCAAGGGTAGCTAACAAACCTGCTATCTTAAATGTAACGACAGGACCGGGTGGAATAAATGCATTGAATGGTATTTTTGGTGCATTTACTGACTCAATTCCTATGCTTGTGGTTTCGGGACAGGTAAAAAGAGAAACTATGTTATCGACTAATAATATACCCGGGTTGAGGCAATTAGGTGACCAGGAAGTTGAAATTGTGCCGATGGTTAAAGGGATAACCAAATATGCAGTAACTGTTACCGATCCAAATACCATCCGTTATCATCTTGAAAAAGCACTTTATTTAACCACAAATGGTCGTCCAGGTCCTTGTTGGTTGGATATTCCTGTAGATGTTCAGGGAGCTATGATTGATGAAAATAATCTTACAGCATTCGATCCTTCTGAGATAACAGGAATTGATACTTCTAATCTTAAAAGGGATGTACAACAGGTTATTGAAAAAATAGCTAATGCACAAAGGCCAATAATACTTGGAAGCACAGGCATTAGGCTGGCTAAAGCTTTGGATGAATTTCAGAACGCAGTAGAATTGCTCGGCGTTCCCGTTGCAACTGCATGGTCGCATGATATTATTCATCACGATCACCCAAATTACGTAGGAAAGCAAGGATCGATAGGTGACAGGGCAGGTAATTTTGCTGTACAAAATGCTGATGTAGTGGTAATGATTGGTACACGAATGCCAATAAGGCAAGTAAGTTATAATTGGGAAAACTTTGCTCCCTCAGCATACAAAATTCATGTTGATATTGACGCAGCCGAGTTGAAAAAGCCTACTATGAAAAACGACTTGCTCTTACAATATGATGCAAAGGATTTTTTGCAGGCTTTAATCAGTCAGATCAAAGAGGATACTTCTTACGATAAAAATAAATTTACGAACTGGCTACAATGGTGTGTGGAAAGAAGGAAGAAATATCCTATCGTGCTGCCCCATCATAAAGATCCCAATAAACCTATCAATCCTTATTACTTCATTTACGAGTTGCAGCAACGGCTAACAGCAAATGATGTTATTGCGTGTGGAGATGCGACCGCATGTATTGTTACTTTTCAAACATCACACATAAAAAAAGGTCAGCAGTTATTTAGTAATTCAGGGAGCGCTTCAATGGGCTATGATCTTCCTGCTGCTATAGGTGCTGCAGCAGCAGCACCACATAAAAGAGTTATTTGCCTTGCAGGCGATGGAAGTATTCAAATGAATATACAGGAACTTCAAACGGTAGCTCAGCACGGTTGGAACCTTAAAATATTTATATTAGATAACGGCGGATATCTTTCAATAAAATCTACTCAAAATAGTTTCTTTGGCTTATCAGTAGGCAGTGGTCCTGAAAGTGGCGTTACCTTTCCTGATATGGAAAAGATAGGTAAGGCTTATGGTATTACTTCTGTTACCATCAAAGACTTTCATTTCCATGAGCAGCTAACTGAAGTTTTGGAAATGGAAGGACCTGTTTTATGTAATGTAAAGCTTGATGCAAACCAGTTGTTTGAACCTAAATTAAGTTCTAAACAATTGCCTGATGGAAAGATGGTTTCGGCACCCCTGCACGATATGTTTCCTTTTTTAAGTAAAGAAGAACTTGAATCCAATATGATCATCTAGCGCCTGGTAATTGTTCTCATATTATAAGACATATAAAAGAAAATAAGTGGATCTTTTACAGATTGAAGCCGTATTATTTGATTTGGACGGTACGATAATCGATTCTTATCCAGGGATTCAAAAAGCATTTAACAATGCATACCGAAAGCTTTATTCTGCTGAAAACAAAATTTCCCTCAAGCCTTTTATCGGTCCGCCGATTACGGAAATATTATCAAAAGTAAACGCAGAAACAGACATCCATAAAATTAATGCTTTCGTAAAGTTGTTTAAAGATTGTTACGATACTGAAGATTTTAAGTCGTCTACTGTGTATTTTGGCACCAAACTACTTTTAGAAAAATTGCATTCAGAAGGGGTTAAATTATTTATAGTTACCAATAAAAGACAAAAGCCTACAGATTTAATAATGCAATATTTGGGCATAGAGCATTACTTTTGCGCCTCTTATTGCAGCGATTTAAAGGAAGAATATGCCTCGAAAAGCGTAATGGTAAAAGATATTTTACAAGTTGAGCGTTTACACAAGCAAAAAACCGTTTTAGTAGGCGACACTTACCATGATAAACTTGCCGCAGACCAAAATGAAATATCTTTTATACACGCAGCTTACGGATACGGAAAAGTAGAGGGGATAGAAAGAGAAATATTACAACCTTTAGATACCTTAAACTTTTTTAATTTTTAATAAGAATGGTTGAAAGTAGAAAACAAATTTTTGAAGACCTTTTTGTACTGGAAATAGCCAATAATCATTGGGGAAATGTTGAGAGAGGTTTAAAAATTATCGAACAATTTTCGCAGGTAGTACGGTTTAATAATGCAAAAGCTGCATTAAAGTTGCAGTTTAGGGATGTAGATAATTTCATTCATAAAGACTTTAAAGAGAGATCAGACATACGGTATATAAAGAAAACATTGGATACCAAAATGTCAAAAAACCAATATAAAACATTGGTAAATGCTATTAGAGATAACGGCTGCATACCAATGTCAACTCCTTTTGACGAAGCATCGGTAGACCTTTGTGAGGACCTGGATCTCCCAATCATTAAAATTGCCAGTTCCGATCTTAATGACTGGCCTCTCATCGAGCGGATAGCGAAAACAAAAAAGCCTGTGATCGTATCAACAGGCGGAGCGTCTATTAAAGACATGGATGATGTGGTAAAGTTTTTCTCCAACAGAAATATTCCTATCGCTATAAATCATTGCGTTTCTATTTACCCCTCAGAAGATAGCGAATTGGAGTTGAATCAAATAGATTTTTTAAAGAACAGGTATCCTGATCTGGTAATAGGGTTTTCGACACATGAGTATCACGATTGGAGTAATTCTGTAATGATAGCTTATGCCAAAGGAGCCCGCACTTTTGAAAGGCATATCGATATTGATGCTGATGGAATACCTGTTTCGCCTTATTGCTCTACTCCTGAAAACGTAGACAAATGGTTTAAGGCGTTTAATAAGGCAAAAGAAATGTGTGGTGCCCCGGGGACTGCAAAGAGAAATCCTGCAGAAAAAGAAATAAAGTATCTCGATGTTTTGGTTCGGGGCGTATATGCACGACACGATCTTCCTAAAGGTTATGTGATGGATCACAGTACTTTCGACCATGATTTTTACATGGCTATTCCTTTACAAAAGGGCCAGCTATCGTGCCGCGAGGTTAAGAATGGGGAAGTGTTGGTTAACGATTTACAGGCGGATAAACCCGTTATGATTGATGATATTGATTCCCCTTACTCAAGAATTGCATCTCTCAGAAATTTAATTTACGAAAGAGGGATTTAGTAACAGGGCGGTAAAAGAACTTAAGAATTTTAATTGAAAAGTTTATTATTAAAGATAGGGCTTACGTTACTTATCTAAAGGGATTGACTAAAATAAAAGATTCCACTTTCGCTTTATAGCTTAAGAATAGTAGCCCAGTGAACCTTTTTAACACTAATACCTGAATGGTAACAAATAAGTTTAAGAACCTATTTGTTTATTTATTGCAAGCAGTTTTCAACTTCAATTAGCTGGAGAAGAAATTCTTCCTTTTCAGTGGAAAACAGATTAAGCTGACTTGGTTACTTTATTTCAGCTTTTCAATCCGCTGATTTTTGCTTTCGAGGACCCGTGGTAGCAGGGCAACCTGGGATTACTTTAGCCATTTTTAATGGAATATCCGTTATAGAAATGGCATGGATGAACTCTAGAATTCCTACCTTCTCGACGCGGATTGCAAGTGCCGTAAAGAAGAACGTCTTTTTATTTGTTCATTAGCAGGTGCGGTTGGTACGCTTTTCTGTTCATATTTTTTCGCACAATTGTTCGGTGTTTTTGGTATGGTATTGTCTAATTGTCTAATTACCTTATTATTGGGCTTGGTTTGGGTTACCCTTATATTTTTTAAGGTGCAAGTTCCAAATCAACAAACAGAGATGAGTTTTGATAAAATAGTTGATAAACGAAATGAACCGGAATAATCTGCATGAAAAGCCTAACGATCATTATACCGACTTACAACAGGCCAAGAGAGCTAATGCGTTTGCTTACTGTTATAAACGAGGAAATCGAACAGCTAAAGAATATAGATAATTTGGATATTTTAGTGCGGGATAATTCTGAAGACATTGAAACCAAAAGTATTGTAGAACAATCGGAATTTGCAGCAAAACCATGGTTTAATTACAGAAAGAATGAGGGTAACGTTGGTTTTGACAGTAATGTGTTGAACTCGTTTTGTGAAGCCAAAGGAAATTATGTTTGGCTCGTTGGAGATGACGACATCATTTTTAAAGATAGTATTCGAAAGGTCTTTGAACTAATCGAACTTGATCCAGACCTGCTGCATCTACCCTTCAGGCAGCCACAGAATCTAATTAAACCCCAGTATCAGCTTACACCGAAAATAAAGTATTGGACAACTGTTCAGGGTGTAGTTGAGCAGATTCTTAGCAACATAAAGATTACCAGTTTCGTTTTTAAGAATATTACACCTTTATTGGATAGAGAAAAACTAAGTAGGAATTATTCAGGATCGGGCTGGATGCATTTGGTTCTTGCCTTTGAAGTGCTGTTGCATTCTAACAAGATCACCACCATTTCAAGTGCTGAGTTTTTTGCTGGCAGTTTCGATAAGGAGTGGAAAGTAATAAACTGGACGCCGACCGCATACCTGACTGCTAAAAGTTTCTATGAGCATGAGATTTTCAGAAAATACAATCTAAATAGGCAATTAAAAAAATTTGAGTTACAGCTTTATTATGCTGGTTTAAATATGACATGGCTGGTTACAAGAGGTGTATGGGCAACAACCGTTTCAATGAACGAGTATTTAGACTTTGGATCCAAATATCCTTTTAGGCCCGGCCTACTTTTAAGACCAAGAATTTTTTTAAAATATGTTCTTATCCGGCTTAGGCTTGGTACTTATTTCAATTTTACTAAACATAGCAACATAGAAAAAAAATAAGTTTTAATAATAACATAATTGATCAAACTTTCCTCTTACGATCGTTATATATTGTATCGCTCAGTTTTGAATAATAATTTTTAGCTGTTTCATTTTATATTAAATAAGCAAATCTCTACATGACTGAAGTAAGACCTCCTTTAATTACAATCATTACTGTTGTTTATAATGGCGAAGCTACCTTAGAGGATACAATTAGAAGCGTTATTGATGTAAAGTATAAAAATATAAACTACATTATAATTGACGGAGGTTCAAGAGATGGAACGATTGACATAATAAAAAGATTTGCTTCCTACATTTACTGTTGGATAAGTGAACCGGATAAAGGAATTTATGATGCAATGAACAAAGGCTGGAAAATAGCTGAGACGAACAGTTATATTTTATTTTTAGGAGCAGGAGACAAAGTTTTATCTCTCCCAAAAAACCTGAAGGATGATTATTCTAAAGTTTTTTACGGAGATGTATTTATAGGAGATAAGTTATTTAAGCCTACTCATAACAGGTTGAGACTGACATTGGGAAATACTTTGCACCATCAGGCTTTGCTAATCCCTAAAGCTCTAAACGAAGAACCACCTTTTGGTATTAATTATAAGATTTATGGCGACTTTGATCTTAATCAACGTTTAATGAAAGAAAAGGTAAAATTTGAATATTGTAAAGACCTTAAATCTTATGCTTTACCAGGCGGAGTAAGTGCTGATAAGTTAAACGATGAAATGTTGGGAATCGTCAAAAAAAATTTTGGAAGAGTAGCAACAGCTATTGCTTTTTGTTATTATACGCTGCAAAAATTTAAACAGCTGCTGCAGAAAATATAATTTCTTTTTGTATTTCAAATTAAATTTTAATTCCGCTTCGATTCCTCTCATAGCCTTTCAAATCGCCCGCCCATTGTAAATACCGTAACATTATTCAGTATAACATGAAAAATTAGAAAAGGCAATATATGAACAATAGAATAAGAAAAATTTTAATGTCGGCTCGAAAAC
>MWYU01000707.1 GCA_002050375.1 Chitinophagales bacterium 62-2 | reverse complement strand
GCTATATACAGCCCTGCCATCACATAAAGGGAAACTTTTTTCATCGGTTAAATGTATAGATGTTAAGGGTAAATATAAAGGCAGTTTTGTGCTTTTGAGACTGGCAGAAGTGAATAGTAAAGATAAAATTCAGCTTGTTCCTGCGACTATAAAAACATTCAGAGGAATTGCTGAATGCTTTTTTAGTACTAGGAAAAAAAGCTGCGAATTCGAAAAATGAAGTAATCGTAAAAGGAAGCATCAAACAAAATTCGAATAAAATCGCTTCCAAACTCCTTACTTTTTTCCTCATGATTCTTAACTCATAATTCTTAATTCTGCATTCTTGCTAACCTATCTTTGCCGCCATTATGCATTATGTTACGGTAGAAAATTTGACGAAAGCTTATGGCATCGTCCCCTTGTTTAATAATATTTCATTTCATGTTAATGAGGGTGATAAAATTGCACTGGTGGCAAGAAACGGTGTGGGCAAAAGTACACTCCTTCGAATTTTAGCTGGTAAGGAAACGCCGGACGCAGGTACAGTGTGGATCAGCAAAGATGTAACAGTTGCCCTGTTTGAACAAGACCCAAAATTTGATGAGGATAGGACAATACTTGAGAATATTTTTCATACTGAAAACCCTGTAATTACAGCAATAAGGGATTATGAAGCTGCTGTAGATGCCGCAGAGGAAGCGGCAGCAGAAGGCAGGGAAGATGATGGGCAAAGCATTAGCGATGCACTGGCACGCATGGATGATCTGGATGCATGGTCGTTCGAAAGTAAGGTGAAGGAAATTATGGATAAGCTGAATATTCACCACTTACATCAGCCTGTAGCAAATCTTAGTGGCGGTCAGCGTAAGCGGGTAGCACTTGCTCAAACTTTAATTGATATTGGTTTCGAACACCAGCATACGTTGCTTATTATGGATGAGCCGACCAATCACCTCGATGTAGAAATGATAGAGTGGCTTGAGCATTACCTGAACGGGGAGAACATCACGTTAATGCTGGTTACCCACGACCGTTATTTTCTTGATGCGGTAAGTGAGGAGATATGGGAAATGGAGCGTAGTGAGTTGTATAGCTACAAAGGTGATTACGCAAATTATCTTGAGAAGAAAACTGCGCGAATAGAGAGTGAATTAAGTTCGATTGATAAGGCGAAGAACACGTATAGAAAGGAGTTGGAATGGATGCGTAAACAACCCAAAGCCCGAACCACCAAAAGCAAGAGCAGGCAGGATAATTTTTATGAAGTGGAGGCCCAGGCTAAGAAGAAGATAGAAGATGCCCAGCTTCAGTTGGAAGTAAAAATGACACGTTTAGGTGGTAAGATTGCAGAGCTAAAAAAGGTAAATAAAAGCTATGGCGATAAGGTAATTATGAAAGGCTTTGAATATACCTTCAGCCGGGGCGAGCGCATTGGGGTTATAGGAAAGAATGGAGTAGGCAAGACTACATTTTTAAATATTCTTCAGGGGCTCGAAAAACCTGATGGCGGTAAAATAAATATTGGTGACACAGTAGTGTTCGGGAACTTTAGTCAGCAGGGCCTGGAGTTTAAAGAGGACATGCGGGTAATTGAGTATGTAAAAACTTTTGCAGAAACTTTCCCTTTAGCAAAAGGCGGAAGCATGAGTGCTTCACAGTTTTTAGAGTTGTTTCTCTTTCCGGGCGATAAACAACACACTTATTTAAGCAGCCTTAGCGGTGGTGAGAAAAAACGGTTGCAATTGCTGGTAATACTGTTCATGAATCCTAACTTCTTAATACTTGATGAACCTACCAATGATCTTGATCTGCCTACGCTTGGAGTATTGGAGAATTTTTTAAGCGAGTACCAGGGTTGTGTGCTCATCGTTAGTCACGATCGTTATTTTATGGACAGGTTAGTTGATCACCTTTTTGTGTTTGAAGGGGATGGGGAGATCAGGGATTTTCCCGGAAACTATACTTTGTACAGGGAGTGGCTAAAGGCCAATGAAAAGAAAGGGAAGGATAAGTGGGGAGAATTGGGAAAGATGAAAAGCAGAGGAGCCTCAACTGAAGTTGTTGCAAGTTCCGGGTTACCTGTAACGGGTAACCACAAGCCGGTAACCGGCAACCAAAGGAAGCCCTCTTATAACGAAAAAAGAGAGTTTGAGAATTTGGAAAAGGAGATAGCAATACTGGAGGCGGAAAAGAATAAGTTAGAAGAGAGTTTAGGCAATATGCCATTTGAGGAAATACAAAAGGCAAGTTTAAGGATAGGGGAGATCGCTACTTTATTAAGTGACAAGGAGACGAGGTGGTTGGAGTTGAGTGAGATTGTCTGAATTATCTGAACCTGGATTTATAGGATTTCTGGGATTTTAAGGATACAAAGTTTTTGAGAACCGGGAATTTGGAAGGCACCTGTGGACACGGTTAACACATTTTCTTTGCGTTCCTTTGAGCCTTGGAGACTTAGCGGCAAAGAAAAACCACTTTTCTATAAATATTCTATAACTAAAATAAGAGGCTTTTATGGAACTATTAGGAATAGGATCACGAATAAAACACCCTTCGTATGGTGTAGGTGTTGTAATTAGACTGCATAAAAGAATTTATGATGTTTGTTTCATTGAAGGCGGGATAAAACCTGTATCAAAAGACTTTGCAGTAGAAATAATTGAAAAGGTTGAGTCTGAATATAGTGTAACCTTCAGCGAAGCGGAAGATGCTTTGATTAAAATATTGCGGGAGTGGAGTGATGTAACAGAAGTTGTCCCTTTAGGCGACAGGTGGAAAAATGGATTGATGATACTAAGGCCGGGCGATAAAACACTTAAAGAAAAGGAAGTGGAGATTGAAGTCTTCTTTCACAAAATTGTAATGCTAAGGGATAGGTTAAGAGTTATGGAACAAAAAATTAACGCTCATAAGGTCTTAACCGACGAAGACAAAATTGATCTTCAACAATACATTACCCGTATTTATGGCAGCCTCACAACTTTTAATGTACTGTTTAAACACAAGTTCGACCAGTTTGAAGGGGAAAAAACAAATTGAAAATGTAAAATGCAAAATGTAAAACCGGTGTATTCGTTTTCAAATTTTTAATTCTTCATTTTGCATTAATGCCTTCTCTCTTACAACTATACAAAGAAGCCTACCGGGGTTTATCAAAACAAATGTGGTTCCTCGCGTTGGTTACACTTATAAACCGCAGCGGTACAATGGTTGTTCCTTTTATGACCATGTACGCCACGCAAAAACTTCATTATACAATTGTGGAGGCAGGTTTTATAATGGCGTTGTTTGGCGCAGGTTCAATTGTAGGCGCTTATATAGGTGGAAGAATTACTGATGCCATCGGTTTTTATAAAGTACAGCTATTTGCATTATTAGGCGGAGGCATTATGTTTATTGTATTAGGCTATCTCCAACACTACGTCATTCTGTGCGCCGGCACCTTTACGCTTAGCATGATTAATGAATCATTTCGTCCGGCAAATTCAACAGCAATCGCTTATTACAGCAGGCCTGAGAACAGGACAAGATCTTATTCCCTCAACCGGCTTGCTATTAATTTGGGTTGGGCTTTTGGTGGTGCTTTGGGTGGCTTTCTTGCTTCTTATAACTACCACTTATTATTTTGGGTAGACGGGCTAACAAATATATCGGCTGCAATCCTGTTATTGTTTGTACTTCCTGTGCCTCATGATCTCAAAGCTACCTTAGAACATAATAAAACACATGCTGATTCGGGTAGTTCCGCTTACAAAGACAAGCAATACCTGTTTTTTATTTTTTTAACTGTATTGTTTGCATTCTGCTTCTTTCAAATGTTTACCATACTGCCCGTATATTTAAAACTGCATCGTGGACTAAGCGAAAAGTTAATTGGCGTACTAATGGCGATCAACGGGCTTCTCATTGCATTTGTCGAGATGGTAATTGTATACAAGCTTGAAGCAAAAGCACAGCCCTTGCGTTTTATAAAATATGGAGTATGGCTGGTTGGAGCCTCTTATGGTATTTACAATTTATTTGCAGGACAGTTTACCCTTGCGCTTATATCAATTGTTATAATAACTGCAGGAGAGATGCTGTCTATGCCTTTTATGAATACTTATTGGATAAGCCGCAGCAGCGATCATAACCGGGGCCAATATGCAGCTTTATACACAATGGGTTGGGGGACTGCACAAATTGCGGCGCCATCTATTGGCGGTTTTATTGCCGGAAACTATAGTTACAACTTGCTCTGGTGGATAGTGTTTGCTATAACCATAATAGCAGGCTTTGGATATATAAGACTGGAGAAAAATATTATAAAATGATTTGAACAATGGGGACTGTTGCGGCTTACCACTTAGTATGAGTTTTAGTGATGAAGGTTTAAAATGAGTGCTATGACAATTATAAACTAATCAAAAATGATTTTACTTTTATAAAAAAAATTGATTTGGTCATCTAAATTATTTGCGCCTCTCGTAATCATTTGTATAGTTGTAATAGTTGGTGTTGCGGGCTTCATGCTAATTGAGGATTACAACCTTTTGGATGCAGTATACATGACGGTAATAACCATTGCCACTATTGGCTATGAAGAAACCCGCCCCCTTTCTAATACGGGTAAAATATTTAATATCTTTCTTATTCTTTCGAGTTTCGCCACTTTTGCTTATGCAATAACAAGGCTTAGCCAATATATTTTAGATGGAGGATTGAGGCATTATTTAAAAAATCGCAGGCTTATGAATGAACTTGATAAACTTAATGACCATGTAATTATTTGTGGCTTTGGCAGAAACGGGCAACAGGCTGCCAAAACTTTCAGGCAGCATCATTTGCAGTATTCTATTATCGATAATAATCCTGAACACTTTATTGAGGCGGAAAAGAAATTCGGGCCACAATTAGGTATTGAAGGTAATGCTTATGATGATGATATTTTAAAACTGGCTGGCATTGAAAGAGCACGGGCAATGCTTATAACACTACCGGTTGATGCAGATAATGTTTATGTGGTTTTAACTGCACGCAGTTTAAACGATAAGCTTTTAATTGTTAGTCGCGCTAACGATAATACGGCAATAAGTAAATTAAAAAAGGCTGGAGCAGATCATGTTATTATACCGGATAAAATTGGTGGTACACACATGGCAGGCCTTATTACAAGACCAGATATTATTGAGTTCATTGAATACCTGAGCAGCGAAAATAATAATAACAATTTAGGTTCAATTGATTTGAAAAATATTGATGCAAATACAAAAACTATCGAACATGTTATAAAAGACCTTGCATTAAATGTAATTGGGGTCAGGTTTCCTGATGGCAAATACCAAACGAATCCTTCGTTACAAACTGGCATAACAGCAAGGGCCAAGATATTTGTTTTAGGAAAACAGGATGCAATAGATAGGTTACAGCAAGAGTTTTCAAAATAAGTAAAGAGACTATTTGTTTAGAACAATGTTTCATTAAACATTAAGTCAAGAACCGCATATAGTGTTTCGTCTGTAAAAACTCAATGGTTCAAATCATTCAATTGCACTCACAGGCAACACACTTTTCTAACGAATACCTAACAATTCCACATCAAATATTAAAGTACTGTTAGGCTGAATATGTGCACCGGCACTTCTTTCACCATAAGCTAACGAAGGGTGCAGAAATAATCGGTACTTGCTTCCCACGCTCATTAATTGCAGTGCTTCCGTCCAGCCTTTTATTACCCCGTTTAACGGAAAGCTTGCCGGTTGTCCGCGTTGGAGAGAGCTATCGAAAACAGTACCATTGGTTAATGTGCCATGGTAATGACAAGTGACAGTATTAGTAGCTTGCGGCTTTGGTCCGTTGCCTTCGGTTAGCACTTCGTATTGTAGCCCGCTTGCTAGGGTAGTAACTTCAGGACGTTTTGCATTTTCAGCTAAAAAATCTTCTCCGGCTTGTAACGTAGACGCCGATTTATCTTCTTTTGCTTTGTTAAGTTTATCAAATAGAGACATAGTTGAAATTTGTGGAAAGATAATAGCTTTTATTATTCCTCCATCACTAATTCACCGAGGTGAAGAATTTTACTTTGATGGCTCCAAACTTTACTTTGTTTACGTCACACTTTAGTACATCTTCTTTTGTTTCTTGGGGAATAAAACTTACTTATTTTTGAAGTAATGCTTATCAAAACATTTACACTGCTTTGTTTAATTGCATGCTTGTCGTGTAACAGCTCACGTAAAATTTCAAATACTTTGCCCGCTCCTCAAGCAAATGTTTTAGATAGGTTACTTACAAACGAACCATCACTTCACCGGGTAGTTTCTAATAAAGATTCATTTAATCTTCAAATTATTTATACCCGTATTGATCGCAATGCTAATAACAAACCTCATTTCACAGATTATACTTTTAATGTAACTCCCGACAGATATTTTTACCCTGCCAGTACGGTGAAAATGCCTTTCGCATTTCTTGCTTTAGAGAAGTTGAATAAACTTAAAAAGAGCGGTGTAGATAAGTTTACAACTATGATAACAGATAGCAGTTATGAAAAGGAACAGGTTATTTATAGCAACCCAATGGCCGAAGATTGCCGGCCTTCTGTTGCACATTACATTAAGCAAATTTTTCTGGTAAGCGATAATGAAGCAGCAAACAGGTTGTACGAATTTTTGGGACAGAATTATTTAAACGCGCGACTAATAAGAAAAGGATATAAAGATGTTGATATTCGTAACAGGTTGAACATCGCGTTAACAGAAAAACAGAACAGGCACACTAATCCCGTTTCTTTTGTCGATACTTCAGGCAATATGTTATATCAGCAGCCTGCACAATTTAATACAACGGCTTTTAAAATACGAAACGATAAGTTTGGTAGGGGATTTTACAGAGGCAGCGCTTTAATTAATGAACCTTTTGATTTTTCTGCCAAAAATAAAATCTCGCTTATCAACCTGCACAATATATTAAGGGCTGTTATTTTTCCCGGAAGTGTTCCTGCAAAACGTCGCTTTAATTTATCAAATAATGATTACAGGTTTTTATATCAATGCATGAGTTCGTGGCCAGGCGAAAGTGAGTATCCTTCTTATGATACGGCCACCTATCACGATGCTTATGCAAAGTTTTTGATGTATGGCTCGGAGAAAGGAACGCTTCCGGGAAACATCCGCATATTTAATAAAATAGGAGATGCCTACGGGTTTTTAACTGACATAGCTTATATAGCAGATTTTGAAAAAAGGATTGAGTTTATGCTTAGCTGCACAATACTTTGTAATACTGATGGAATTTTTAACGACGACAACTACGATTATGAAACAATAGGCTTTCCTTTCATGAAAAACCTTGGGCAGGTTATATATAATTATGAAAAGCAAAGGACGCGTAAACACCGCCCCGATCTAAGCCGCTTCCTTATTGATTACAATCGTTAGGCTGCACATTCTCCCAATGATTATTTTGCTACATTTGCGCCAAAATCTAAAATACAAATGTCCCTATCTTCATTACTTGATCGTTTTAATGAGCCCGAAACATTAAAGATGGCTAAACTTGGCCGCGAACTAAGAGCAAAAGGAATTGACGTAATTGACCTTAGTCTCGGCGAGCCTGACTTTGATACACCACAACACATTAAAGATGCTGCTATAAAAGCTATCAACGATAATTGGAGCCATTATACTCCTGTCGCCGGTTTTGTAGATCTTAGAGAAGCTGTTTGCTCAAAGTTGAAACGTGATAATAATCTTGACTATAGCTGCGAGAACATTGTTACATCTACAGGTGCCAAGCAAAGTTTAGCCAATGTAATTTTAGCATTAGTTGATAAAGATGATGAAGTAATTATTCCTACACCGTATTGGGTTACTTATTCTGAGTTGGTAAAAATTGCCGGAGGTAAGGTTGTAGAAATAAGAAGTAAAGTGGAGAATTGTTTTAAGATTACTCCTCAGCAACTGGAAGATGCGATTACAGAAAAGACAAAAGTTTTCATGTTTTCGTCACCGTGTAATCCTTCGGGGGCAGTATATACTAAAGATGAATTGGAAGGGCTTGTAGAAGTGTTTAAGAAGTATCCTCACATATATATATTGTCTGATGAAATTTATGAGTACATAAATTTTATTGGTAAACATGAAAGCATAGCTCAATTTGAGGAAATTAAAGACCGCGTAATAGTTATAAACGGATTAAGTAAGGGCTTTGCAATGACGGGCTGGCGGTTAGGCTACATTGCTGCTAACACAGAAGTGGCAAAGGCCTGCGAAAAACTACAGGGACAGTTTACCAGTGGCACTTGCTCCATTACACAAAAAGCAGGTGTTGTTGCCTTAACCGGTGACCTTAAACCTTCCCTGGAAATGACTGAAGAATTTAGCAGAAGAAGAAAAAAAACAATAGAACTGGTAAACGGTATTCCTGGGTTTAAATGTTATCAGCCTCAGGGCGCTTTTTACATTTTTCCTGATGTTACTCATTATTATGGTAAGTCTAACGGCCAACAAACCATTACAAACTCTGCGGATTTTAGTATGTATCTATTGAATACTGCACATGTATCGTCAGTAATGGGAGAAGCTTTTGGTGAGCCTCATTGCGTTCGCTTTTCTTTTGCCAACAATATGCAGAATATCGAAAAAGCATGGAAAAGAATTAAAGAAGCATTGAGCAAGCTTTCATAAAAAGTAGCTATTACCAATTTACTTTTAAAATCTCTTTTCGAAACCATAGTCGCGTTCAACAAAACATATTCTTGTTTTATAAACCTCGTACCATTTCTGCCTGCCCAATTGTTGGGCAAGTAAGTGATCGGTTTGTTGTTTCCACTTTCTAATACTGTCAAGGTCTTTCCAATAACTTACTGTTATGCCCGTTTCATTTCTTGCGCTTTCAACACCTAAAAAACCTTCCTGCTCAGCTGCTAACTCAACCATTTTGTCGGCCATTGCATCATAGCCTTCATCTATAGTAGTTCTTAGCGAAGTGAAGATGACGGCGTAATAGGGTGGGGAAGGAGTGAGGGCTATCATTGGTTGAGTGATTGATAGGTTGATTAGTTGATAGGTTAATTAGATTAGGTTAAAAAGTTGGTTCAGTTAAACCCGAACAGCTAATAAGGGAAGCAGTTTATTTTAGATTTAGCAAGATAAGAAATAAAGATTTCTATAGCTTTCCTATGCCCTCTTTATCCAGTACCAATAAACCCATAAAGCTCAAATCAACCTTTCAAAGCAATCAACCAATCAACTGTTCAACAGAAACTTTTTATGTAAACGCAATACCTCTGGAATAAGCAATTGCTGCTCATCGTTCACTATTACAAAATTGCATAGCTTCATTTTTATGTCTTCATTTATTTGCCTGCTTATTCGGGCCAATACCTGTTCGCGACTTGCATTATCTCTTTCCATTACACGTTGTATGCGTAAATTTTTTGGGGCGTAAACACCAATTATATAATCAAGGTTGGCGGCAGTGCCTGCTTCAAACAAAAGGGCAGCTTCTTTAATTATGTAAGGTGTTTTTTGTTGAAGCATCCAGTTTTGTGCAGCCGCTATAGTGATGGGATGAACAAGCGCATTTAACTGCTCCAGTTTATACGGGTCGTTGAATACAAGATTGGCGAGAAAAGGGCGATTTAATTTTCCTTCAATATAAGTCTCGGGTCCAAAACTACTTTCGATGGAGGACACGAGCTGTTTGTCCGTTTCCATTATAAGTTTGGCTTCCATATCTGCATCAAACACAGGGATGCCAAGTACTTTAAATATTTCTGCAACGGATGATTTTCCACTGCCAATACCACCTGTAAGTCCAACCTTTAGCATCTGCAAATAGGTCAAAAGTAAAAATGCAAAATTTAGGAAAACCTGCAACTTAAACTTACTACTACTTACTCTCAGTAACCGCCGCCACCGGCTTCAACTGCTGGCTCCACTCCAGGCTGATGGCTGATTTTTCTATCTTTATATAACTGCCCGGGTTTACCTCAAGTTGTATAGTTGTATTATCGTCGTTCACTTTATAAATCGTTCCATGAATTCCGGCGATGGATACTACTTTATCACCCTTCTTAAGATCATTTATAAACTGCTTTTGCACCTTTGCTTTTTTTGCCTGCGGACGTATCATAAACAGCCAGAAAACAAGTATAATGGCACCCATCATCAGTAATTGAACGGTACCGCCATTTTTAGGATCGGCTGATAACAAGAAAAATAGTTGTGTCATATTGTATTATTATTTAGTTAACAGTAAGATGTATTATAAGTCTATTTAAAACTTACTTTACGAATTTTATTTTGGCTTAAAAGTTCCTTGTGAATATTATCTAAAATGCCATTTACAAAATGACCGCTTTGCGGCGTGCTGTAAGCTTTAGCCAGGTCTATATATTCATTAATAGTAACCTTGGTGGGAATGGTTTCAAAAAACAGCAATTCGCACACGCCCATTTCCATTAAGATCATGTCAAGAACTGCAATTCTTTCAGCATCCCAGTTTTTTAATTTTGGTTTAATAAGTTCGAGGGCAAAGTCTCTTTTTTCTATAGTTGTTGTCAGCAGGTTTTTTGCAAAATCCCATTTTTCTTTCGAAACCATTTCAGTTAAATCATAACTCGCGGGTTTTTGCAGGTAATTAAGCATTAGCTGACTCATCATTTCCGCATCATCATCCCAATTGGTAAAATGTTCTTCTATATGACTGGTAAAGCTTTCATCAGGAAGCATCAGATCGGTAAAAATAAAAGTGAATATGTCCTTTTCAGATTTCTTCTCCCTGCTTTGCAGGCTTATATAATTCTTATATTCACCGGTCTCTGTAAGATTTTGGTATAATCTCTTAATCTGGTTACTGCTATCACCAACCAAATTGGGCTTCTCATCGTTAATTGCTTTTTTAAAAAACTCGCTTTCGAGTATCTTCCAAAGAAATTCGTTTCCTGATAGTTTTGTATTTACGTTAAGATCCTGCGCACTCGGTAAATTTTTAGATGCCCGTTTAAGCGCATCTGTTTCTGAGTAGCGGCCTACTTCTGTCAGAACATAAAGGAGGTATATAAAAAGCTGGCGCGACGCATTTATTTGTTTTTGTAACATCTTCAGCGGCGTTAAGCCCGATTGCTCATCATCGATAGTTGTAAGGCTATAAAGTGTTTGCATAACTTTTACCCTGATGTTTCTTCTGCTGATCATTTTTCCTAAATCACTTTATTTCGGCGGCGAAGATAGTTATTTACTTATCGTACAAAAACCTGTTATTTAAATTTCGTAAACGCTCTATTTAGTATTGCTAATTATCCGGGCAGATGAAATTCTGTCACTTGAAATGCCATGTATCAAATCTCCGTTTCTGACATTAGATGTTATTACTGACAGTCGCTTTAACAATACTGCAACTTTGACTTTTATTAACGCAATGGCATAATTATCGATAAGGG
>MWYU01000728.1 GCA_002050375.1 Chitinophagales bacterium 62-2 | reverse complement strand
GACCTGCATTAGTCAGCCGGTCTTGCACTTCAGTAAAATCAGTACCCGCTTTTATATGCACTGTTTTAGGGTATGAATGTACCGGCAACTGAACGTACATTTCTTCTTTTGTTTCACCTTCGAAACCCGAAAATTCAATTGTTGGATTGACATTGGAGAAGAACCAAAATGCCCGGGCTCTAATAGCGTAGTACAACCATAATAAACCGAGCGGAGCATAAATCATGGCAAAAGGCCATAGTTCCCAATTTAATGCTCTTTTCCAAATACTACTCAAGCCTTAAAATATTAGGCGGCAAAAGTAAGATATGGTTTACTGGTAAATGCATAAGAACAATTAGTTGTCGGATTTTAAAAAACTGAGCTTCATTGCTAATTCCCTTTTACCATACATTTGAAGATAAATGTTAGAAGCGATGACCGTTAGAACGATGGCTGAAATGATGGCAAACGGAGAAACGCCTGAAATCCTATTTTGGGTAGGATGTGCAGGCAGCTTTGACCAGAGAGCACAAAAAATTACAAAAGCATTTGCTGCGATTTTAAATGCCGCCGGGATTAAATATGCCATACTTGGAAAAGAAGAAGCCTGTACGGGCGACCCTGCCCGACGTGCAGGCAACGAATTTTTATTTCAGATGATGGCTTATAATAACATTCAGGTTTTAAATGGATACGAAGTAAAGAAGATTGTAACTGCCTGCCCGCATTGCTTCAATATCCTAAAAAATGAATACCCTGAATTGGGTGGAAATTACGAGGTAATACATCACACCCAACTGTTGCAGCAGCTAATAAATGATGGAAGAATTAAGCTGAAAGAAGGCGGTGCTTTTAAAGGCAAGAAAATAACTTACCACGACAGTTGCTACTTAGGCAGATCGAATAACATTTATGAAGCCCCGCGCAGAGTACTGGAAGCATTGGATGCCGAACTGGTAGAAATGAAAAGATGCGGAAGCAACGGCTTGTGTTGTGGTGCAGGCGGAGCACAAATGTTTAAAGAAGAAGAAAAAGGTGACAGGTACGTTAATACTGAGAGGAGCACCGAGGCTATTGGCACCGGTGCCAGAGTTATAGCTGCTGCATGCCCGTTTTGCAATACTATGCTTACTGATGGCGTAAAGCATAACGAAAAAGAAAACGAAGTGTCTGTTATGGATATTGCCGAAATAGTGGCCGCAAGTATCTCTTAAATCTTCTACATAATCATCATTTATAATTTATTGAACTGTTTTAGCTGACCTTGTTTCTTTAATTTTACTCATATGAAATTAGAATACGCACACTTGTTCCCCGAAGACTTCGACGCTGCATCACGAGTATGGATTTACCAGTCGAGTCGCTTATTTTCCATTGGCGAAGCTTTGGAAATAGAAGATATGCTGAATGAATTTGTAGAAAAGTGGCAATCGCATGGTGCTAAAGTAAAAGGATATGCGAACCTTTTATTTGGTCAGTTTATTGTACTAATGGCAGATGAGACAGCAGCGGGTGTTAGCGGTTGCAGTACAGACAGCAGTGTTCGGCTCATAAAAGCAATAGAAGAAAACTTTAAGGTTGATATGTTCGACCGGCAAAGTCTTGCATTTATAATAAAAGATAAAGTTCAGTTATTACCTCTCTCGCAATTAAAGTACGCGGTTGAGAATAATTTCATAAATGGTGAAACCTTCTATTTCAACAATCTTGTTCAGACGAAAGAAGAGCTGATTAATAACTGGATGATACCGGTAAAACGAAGCTGGATCTCGAAGAGGTTAAGTACGTTATCGCTATAGGTTATTGTTGCACTAGAAGGTTACTTGCCGGTAGTACTATTTCCCTTTCAATTTATCCAGCATCTTCTTCTTCTCTTTATCGCTCATCTTCTTTTGAACCACTTTATTCAACTGGTAAGCAACAGCAATCCTAAAGTTGCGGGTGTTGGTTGAATTATGATTTTCTAAAGTAAACCTTGTTCCGTAAGTATAAGTAACAAACTTCTGCACCTTTATTGGGTCAATTGCATTGAAACTTACAATCAGCCGTTTATTAAAAAACTTACGTTGTATCCCCAAGTTCATTTGCAGGTTACTTCGTGCCCTACCCTGGGGATCGGCATAACTGCTGTAACGTGCATTTCCATCTAAGGTGGTAAGGGTGTTAGGCGTAAAGGAATAATTGATACTGGTATAAAAAGTACCACCGTTACGATACTTGTATAATCTTATTTGTTCTTCGCCATATTTATTGTAGCTGTATCCTGCACTGGTATTTATCCTGAACTTCTTTGTGAAGGTATAACCTCCCCAAACGCTTGCTTCATATTCCTGCCGGTCAGAAATATTGCGGTAAGTAATCTCTGTTATCCCGTTTTCGACCAATGTTCTTATGGTGTTGTAAACATCTTTTACCTTGTTGTAACCCACCGAAGTATTGATATAATATTTGCCCTTTACCAACCCAACGTTCCAATCAAAATTATCGGCGAGTGAAGGCAAAAGATAAGGATTACCGAAACGAATATTATAAGGATCAGAATAATCAATACTGGGATTAAGTTCGCCAATGCCTGGCCTGCGAATACTTGCGCGATAAACAAAAGAAGTGTTGAACTTTTTATTGAAGTCTTTACGAAGTGTAAAGTTGGGTAAAACATTCCAATAGCTGCTGCTTACATCAGGCGCATTTCCTTTAATGAACTTAAAGGTGCTTACTGTTTGTTCGGCCTGCGCACCTGTAATTATGCGCCACTCTTTGGGCAACCGCAAACTAATAGCAGCACGTGCAGTAAATATATCCTGGTGAAAACGAAAGTTTGTGCTCAACAAATCATTCTCAACGAACTGCTGATCGGATTTTCTGAAAAAACGGGTATTGAAAATGTTGTGATTATTTGTTCGTGAATAAGAACTGCCGGCTGAAAAAGTTGCTCCCTTCAACTTTAAAGGCTTTACATAATCAACACGCAAAGAAAAAGAATTACTCAAATAATCGTAGCCTTGTTGAGACGTAGAGTCGATACCCGTTGGCGAGAAATCAGGACGTAAAAATTGTTGGTAAAAATCTTTTCCATTATCATTTTTTCCAAGATTTCCGGAAGCTATTACCTGCAATCTTTCCGCTAAGTTTTTGCCCCTGTGAGTATAAGTAAGTGTAAGGCCGTTGCTGTATCCATTTCCGTTGGAAGCGTTTGTGCGGTTGCTTAATTTATAAATTTCAGTATATCGATTAATGTTAGAGTATTGGGTAAAACTATTATTATCAAAATAATTAAAGTTGCTTTGAATGACACCACTTATGCTATGATGTTGATTAAATTCATAGTCGCCCTGGAAACGCAGGTTGGGACGCAGGTTTTTGTTTTTAAAACGGGTATTCGTATTAAAGAAGTTAGTAGAGTCAGTATATAAATTAGTGCGCCTGCTGTAATTAGTACCGGTAAACATACCCGCGCCAACACTTGCCGTTGTATTGAAGGCAAACTTTTTATTACGGTACGAAATGTTGGCTGTCCCGTTTGCTTCACCCCTGCTTCCCGCACTTACCGTAACCCTGCCCACCAAACCAATTTTGCCTTTTTTTGTTACGATATTAATTACTCCGCCCGTTTCGGTAGCATACTGCGGAGGAGGATTTGTCATTAATTCAATTTTTTCGATACTGCTGCCGGGCAGGCTTTCCAAAAGATCGGCAAGTTGTTGTGCGTTTAAATCTGTTGGCTTATCATCAATTAATATTTTTGGCTCCTTGCCTTTTAATAAAATTTTCCCGTTAGGGTCATTATTAATAAGGGGCATGTTTTTGAGAATTTCAGCAGTTGAAGAACCACTGGTTAACGCACTCTCGCCAACGTTATAAGTTATCTTTCCATCTGTATTTTCAATCAATGGTTTTTCAGCATACACAATAACTTCTATTAATTGCACTGCACTTCTTTGCAGTTTAAGATCACCAAGATTAAAATCAAATCTTTCGGCCCGTAAGTAAATGCTATCAAGAACCAGGGTAGAAAATCCAACATTAGTAATGTTTAATTTATAGTATCCAAGAGAAAGACGATCAATTTCAAAGCTTCCGTTCTTATCGCTTAATTCAGATCGTTTATTGGTGCTGTCATTAATATTTACAATTAATACTGTTGCTCCGGCTACAGCTTTGCCTGTTTCAGCTTCAACAACAGTACCTGTAACTATTCCCAAATTGCTATGCTTGCCCTGGCAAAAACCAATTGTTGCAAAACAGGTAAATACAAGAAATATCAGAAGTTTCACTAATTGTTTTTCATGTTGTAAGTCAGCAAAAATAAGGGGTTATCCCTCATGCGCAACCTGTTTCATTTTTAAATATCACATTCATTCATCCGGATAACGTCTTTTGCCATTTGCCCACTAACCAGTATTTTCGCACATCATTTAAAAGTTGTTCGTTACAGGTTCATTATGATGCAATGGACTTAATCAGTAAAAACAGCAAACCGTAACATTTACTCAATCAACACAAAAATTTATGGCTTACGATGTAATCGTTTTAGGAAGTGGCCCCGGTGGTTATCCTGCCGCAATCCGTGCCTCACAGTTAGGTTTTAAAGTTGCTATTATAGAAAAGGAAAGCCTCGGCGGAATATGTCTTAACTGGGGTTGTATTCCTACTAAAGCATTATTAAAAAGTGCACAGGTTTATGAATATGCCAAGCATTCAACTGCCTATGGCATAAATGTGAGTGGTGCGCAGCACGACTTTAATGCTGTTATTAAACGCAGCCGTGGCGTTGCGGATAAAATGAGTAAAGGCGTTCAGTTTCTGATGAAGAAAAACAAGATTGATGTAATAATGGGTTATGGGAAGTTGAAAGCCAAAGGCCAAATTGAAGTAACTGCAGCAGATAACAGTAAGCAGGTAGTTGAAGCAAAATATATCATTATAGCTACAGGCGGACGGGGCCGCGAACTGCCTAATTTACCGATTGATGGTAAGAAAGTGATTGGTTATCGCGAAGCAATGGTATTACCTCAACAACCAAAAAGCATGATCGTTGTTGGAAGCGGTGCAATAGGTGCTGAATTCGGATACTTTTATAACAGTATGGGAACAAAAGTTACTATTGTTGAATTTATGCCAAGGGTAGTGCCTGTAGAAGATGAGGAAATTTCTAAAGAGCTTGAAAAACAATTCAAAAAGCAGGGAATTGAAATAATGGTTAACTCCACAGTGGAGTCTGTTGAGCAGACAGGCAACGGAGTAAAAGCCCGGGTTAAAACACAAAGCGGCGAAACAACTTTGGAAGCTGATATTGTACTAAGCGCCGTAGGGGTTGTTGCAAATATTGAAAATATCGGTTTGGAAGAACTTGGTATTAAAACTGAAAAAGGAAGGATAGTAGTTGATAAATACGGACAAACAAATGTGCCGGGGTTTTATGCAATTGGTGATTGTGCACCGGGCCAGGCTCTGGCACACGTTGCCACCAAAGAAGGTATTAACGCTTCTGAACATATCGCCTATACCGAAAAAAAATACCAGCACGCGCCGGAAGGAATGGATTATAACAATATCCCCGGCTGCACCTATTGTACACCGGAAATCGCAAGTATTGGTTATACTGAAAAGGCTGCTAAAGATGCAGGATACGATATTAAAGTTGGAAAGTTTCCATTTATGGCAAGCGGTAAAGCCAGCGCATCCGGCGCAACCGAAGGTTTTGTGAAAGTAATTTTTGATGCTAAATACGGAGAGTTTTTGGGCGCACACATGATTGGCAACAATGTAACTGAAATGATTGCAGAAGTTTCCGTTGCAAGGAAATTAGAAACAACTGCTCATGAAATTCTAAATGCCATTCACCCGCATCCTACAATGAGCGAAGGGGTAAAAGAAGCAACCGCCGCAGCTTATGGTGAGGCAATTGATATTTAAAGTGGTAAGTTTTAAGTAGTAAAGTTATAAGTTAGAAAGGGTTACAAGTTGGTAACCTTTTTTTTATTAATTCCTCCAATATTAAATATGAACTGGCTAATACTAATAATAGCAGGACTATTCGAAGTAGGTTTTACCACATGTTTAAAACTTTCAAACAACTTTACAAGATTGGGTTGGAGTATAGCATTTCTAATCTCGATAAGTCTTAGTTTTTTTCTTCTTAATAAAGCATCACAAACAATTCCGATAGGCACAGCTTATGCCGTTTGGACCGGTATCGGTGCGGTAGGAACAGTGCTCGTTGGAATAATTCTTTTTAAAGAACCCTCAGATTTTTGGAGGTTATTCTTTATTACTACACTCATTGCTTCCATTGCCGGGCTAAAATTTGTTTCACAATAATTGCATATTCGCCCCGGAATAACAGGTTTTAAACAAGAGTTCTGCCAATCTACCTATTGTAAATAAGCACAGCTTTTATTTATTATAGCGGTCGTCATGAAAATTCCTTTAGACAGAAAACATAGGAAATAGTTCTTATTGAATGTATATTCAGGTTTACAAAATTGATAGATGCTAAGAGAACTTTGACGCTTCTTGCCGCCCTTCGGTTGAACAGTGTTATTACCTCAAACCTGTAGTTTAAACAACGGTTGAACAATAAATAAAAAGATAAACAAACCTACGCCGCTGTTGTTGCTTAGAAGATATAATGTTTTAAATAAAAACACCGGACTTTCGCCCGGCATTAATTATCACCCCAAAAAAATTTCTTCAATTGTTATATCAACTATGGTAATTTCTTCTTCAAAGTACTTACCTGTTCCTGCAGATTATTCACTAAACTGGCAAGTTGATTAACATCCCATCGTTGTTGCACGTTAGCTTTTGTTATTATCATTTGTGCCTGCCATAGTTCTACAATATCTTCAGCATTTACCTGGTAAGGTTGGTAGGTAGGGTTATCACTTACCAGGGTAACTTTATTCTTGCTACGGTTATTTTTTAAAACCCTTTTATAAACAATCCCCTCGCTCCTGCTTATTACAATGTAAGTATTGCTCGTTTTTACACTGTCAAGGTCTTCAATTTTTTCACCAACTATCACCGATCCGCTTTGGGTTGGTAACATGCTGTCTCCTATAATTTCAAAAGCACGGTAGCTGCCGGCATTAAGCATAGGTAAAGTAAATGTATTCAACTCATCAATAAAATCAGGATCAGCATAACCGGCTAAATAGCCTGCTGCTGCTTTTACCGGTACGTATTGTATCTCCGCCACTGTAGCCGACAATTTTAACTGCCTGCGCTTTTCAAGATATGTGTTACCCTTTGCGGTACTTATATCTTTTAGCAGCAACTCATCCAAAGTAATTTTAAAAATATTGCTAATGGTTTCCAGCACTTCAATTCGTGGCTCTGCCCTTTCTTCTTCATAAGCTCCCAAAAGAGAACGCTTTATTTTAAGCTTATTAGCAAACTCTTCCTGCGTCCAGCCTCTTAACTTACGTAAATATTTTAGATTTTTTCCCGCCTGAGACATCTGCAACTAATTAATTTAGTGGTAAAAATACTAAATGTTTTAGTATTAGCAAATTCTTTTGCCTACGAATTTTTTTATAATCATTTTTGCAGGCTATTTATCTATATGGCAAAAGAGAGAAAAGAAGGAATAAATAAAAGTTTAGCAACTGGTACTTCAACAAAACTCAACCCCGGGCAGCCTCCTGTTGCCTCTGTTATCAATACAAAAGTTAAAGCAGCGAAGGAGGCAGATGAACCCCAAAATGATAAAGAGAAGAACCTGAAAAGTAATATTAGAACTGGTAAAGATCGTATTATACTAATCACCAACGATGATGGTGTAACATCTCCTGGTATTGCAGCACTGGTAGATGCAGTGAAAGATTTAGGCAAGGTAGTAGTGATTGCTCCCGACAAGGCACAAAGCGGAATGGGACATGCAATAACAATTGGCTCTCCTTTAAGGATGTCGTCTGTTAATACTTTTGGAGAAATTGAAGCTTACGAATGTAACGGAACACCTGTTGATTGTGTAAAGCTGGCAGTAGATAAAGTGCTTCACCGTAAACCTGATATTTGTTTAAGCGGCATAAACCATGGCGCCAACCACTCAATAAATGTCATTTATTCGGGTACTATGTCTGCAGCTTTGGAAGCTGCAATTGAGAGTATACCGAGTATTGGCTTTTCGTTGCTTGATTATAGTTTAAGTGCAGATTTTACAGGAGCTAAAAAATATGCCCGCTTAATTGTAGAGCAACTGCTTACAAAAAAAACTATTGATAAGCACCTTTGCCTCAATGTGAATATTCCGGCAGTTGATGTTAATGTATTAAAAGGTCTAAAGGTTAGCAGGCAGGCATACGCTAAGTACGAGGAAGATTTTGATGAGCGCGTTGATCCTCATGGAAGAAAATACTACTGGCTTACAGGCGAATTTGTCAATTTTGATAAAGGGCGTGATACCGATGTATGGGCACTTAACAACAATTATGTAAGCGTAGTTCCTGTACAATTTGACCTTACAGATTATAGGCTGAAAGAGAAGCTGGAAAAAACCCTTAAATGGTAACTATGTTTAGAAAAGACGGACTGAGACTGGGGATTGTCTTAGGATTTCTAGCGCCCATAGCAGGGATGTTCATTTACTACTTTCTCCAGTTTCGGCTGTTTACACTTGCAGAATTTTTCATGATCATGTTTTCGCAAAAAACCTTACTTACAGGTATCGTAAGTATCTCTCTTATTGCCAATGCAGTCATTTTTACTATTTATATTAACAATCGTAAAGACAGAACAGCTCGTGGTATTTTTATAGCAACTTGTATATATGCAATTGCCTCTTTACTTTGGAAATTGATTGGTTAATTTGTATTGTTATAATCCAGATGTTGCCGTAGCTACAATGAGCAGCATAATTCTTCATAGAATGCGAACCTTCTTTTACAATTAAATATTAGTGTGATATAATCTCCTACTGATAATACTTGCAATAATGAGTGTAGGCTAATCCTTCTCCAACTTATAATACATTATTTTGCAGCAAAAACATTAATCCCCCTGTAGGGGTTAGGGGCATGAAATACTATATTATAGCCGGTGAAGCAAGCGGTGATCTGCATGGAAGTAATCTTATAAAACATATTTATGGATTAGATAACCAGGCAAACATCCGGTGCTGGGGCGGAGATTTAATGCAGGCCCAGGGTGCAACTGTGGTAAAGCATTATAAAGACCTTGCTTTTATGGGCTTTGTTGAAGTGTTATTTAACCTGCAAACTATTTTAAAAAACCTCGCATTTTGTAAAGAAGATGTTCTTGCTTTTAAGCCTGATGTTATTGTTCTTATTGACTATCCCGGGTTCAATATAAAAATTGCAGAATGGGCTAAACGGCAAAATTTGAAAACTGTTTATTATATTTCTCCGCAGGTATGGGCGTGGAAAGAACAGAGGGTGAAAACAATTAAGAAATGTGTAGACAAAATGCTGGTTATTCTACCGTTTGAAAAAGACTATTACCAAAAATGGGATTACAAAGTTGAGTATGTAGGCCATCCCCTGATAGAAGTGATAGAAGAATTTAGGAAGAATAATAGACCGCAGTTAACCGGCACCAAACAACGAACAACAAACGATGAACAACTGGCAACAGATAACTGGCAACCGGCAACCGATGATTCTCAATGTATAATTGCATTACTACCCGGAAGCCGTAAACAGGAAATAAATGTAAAGCTTCCGATTATGTTGAAGGTGAGTAAATCATTTCCTGACTTTCAATTTGTAGTTGCAAAAGCTCCCGGCCTCCAGGATGATTTTTATGACCCTTTTATGGAGCCTTACAAAAATGTATCTTCAATTAGTAACCAAACTTATAACCTGCTTAATCAGGCTTCAGCAGCTTTAGTAACAAGCGGAACAGCAACCCTTGAAACTGCTTTATTTGGGGTACCTGAAGTTGTTTGCTATAAAGGAAATCCAATATCGTACGAAATTGCAAAAAGGGTGATCAGGGTAAAATATATATCGCTCGTTAATTTGATAATGGACAAACCAGTGGTTAAAGAATTAATACAAAAAGATCTTACTACCGAAAATTGCATTAAGGAGTTGAAAGAGCTTTTGCAGAATCAACAACGTCGTGCACAGTTGCAAAAGGATTATAAAGCTCTTAAAGATCTTTTGACAAAAGGTGGACATGCATCAGCGAATGCCGCTGAAATTATTGTAGACTTTATGAAACCCTAATAGCAATACACCTGCTATATTATATGCCGCTCTCTCCTATCGGTTTATCCTCAACAATTTATTTCTCACTTTGTCCGGGCTCGTCCCAAATAAGCTGTTCAGCTTCCTCTTCGGTCAAATTATTTTCCTTTAAATCCTGTTCGTCTAATACAGGAGTTCCATCTTCTTCAACTGCATCATTAGAGGCTTGTTCTATTAATTCTACATCATCATCTTCAGGTTGTTGCTGCATATCAATTTGTAAGTATTCCATATTTATTGTTTTAAAGAAAAATGCAAGTTTTATTCCAAGCCAAACCCCTAAAGAGGCTTAATCAATCTCTACTGATGAACCAGAATCGTATAATAGTTTAAACCTTCATAAGCTTTACTCTTACACAGTTTTACTTAAGTCCTTTAGGGGTAGGGTTTATTTAAACAAGGGAATAATTACTATCCTGATAATTATAATAATGATAGCAATCAGGAACATAACTATAGAAATACGGTTCATGCCATGCATGTATTTCATCCAGTCGGATCGGGGTGCATTAGGATCTCGTTTCTTTAAGTAGAGGTATTCTGCTATCTGCCGCCAAACTCCCATTTGATTTTTACATTTCTATTTACAACAACTAATTTGAACAGTTGGTTTAGCAAAAGTAATATTTGTTGAAAAAACTACTGCTGTAGAACTGTCTATGAATTTTAAACAACAAAAAGCCAACCAAACTATAAAAGAAATTTAAGAAGCTCTGTTTTTGGAACCTCATTTCTATTCATAAAAATTTAAAACGACCGTCAACTTCTAAATGATTTTAATAGTTACAATTGTTATAATGCCATCTGTTACATTAAATGGACTACCAATATCTGTACGCATAACGAGTTATAGAACCAGTTAAAAAAACAATCCTGTTATAAAATCTCAATTCTTAATTCAATTATCTTCGCCGAAACAATTTACCATATGAACTTGCATGAATACCAGGCGAAAGAATTACTAAAAAGATTTAACGTGCCGGTGCAGGAAGGCATTGCTGTTGATAATGTTATGGCAGCCGAAGAAGCATACAGGCAAATTAAAAACGATACGGGCAACAACTTTGCCGTAGTAAAAGCTCAAATTCATGCGGGTGGTCGCGGCAAGGGAAAAATACAGGGTAAGGAACAACGCGGCGTTGCAGTTGGTAAAAGCCTCGAAGATGTTTCAAACATTGCAAGAAACATTTTGGGCGGTACTTTAGTTACAATACAAACCGGTCCTACAGGTAAAAAAGTAAACAAGATATTGATAGCCCAGGATGTTTATTATCCCGGTCCTAACCCTGTTAAGGAATTTTACCTAAGCATCTTGCTTGATCGGGCCAAAGGACAAAATGTAATAATGTATAGCACCGAAGGCGGAATGGATATTGAAGAAGTTGCACACAATACTCCTGAAAAAATATTCAAAGAATGGGTGTACCCAGGTGCGGGACTGCCAGGTTTCCAGGCTCGAAAGATTGCTTTTAATTTTGGTTTAGCTGGCGAGGCTTTTAAGAACTGCGTAAAGCTTGTGACAAATTTATATAATGCCTATGTTGGTCTCGACTGCAGCATGGTTGAGATTAACCCATTATTTAAAACAAGCGACGATAAAATTATTGCGGTTGACTGCAAAATGAATTTGGATGAAAACTCTTTAATGCGTCATCCTGATTTGGCCGCAATGCGTGATATATCTGAAGAAGACCCAACAGAAGTTGAAGCAGGTCAGTACAATTTAAACTTCGTTAAGCTCGATGGTAATGTTGGTTGTATGGTAAATGGCGCCGGTTTGGCAATGGCCACTATGGATATGATTAAATTAAGCGGTGGTGAACCTGCTAACTTTCTTGATGTAGGCGGTACCGCAAATGCCCAAACCGTTGAGGCTGGTTTTAAGATTATCATGAAAGACCCAAACGTTAAGGCTATTTTAATCAATATTTTTGGGGGTATTGTGCGCTGCGACCGTGTTGCTGCCGGGGTTATTGAAGCTTATAATAAAATGGGTAACATCAATATTCCTATCATCGTACGACTACAAGGCACTAACGCTGAAGAAGCTAAAAAGCTTATAGACGAAAGCGGCCTGAAAGTTCAAAGCGCAATACTTTTGAGTGAAGCTGCGGAGTTGGTAAAGAAAGCAGTGGCGTGAAAAGTAAGAAGTACGAAATACGAAGTACGAGGGTTGAAATACGAAGTACGAATTTAGAATTATAAATAGTCCCACCGTGAAAGGCGGGATTTTTATTTATTAAATTTATTTCATCATAGTCTTACAATCCATGAATATTAACCTCAGAAAAATCGAACCAACTGATAACCCTCATCTTGCTGCTATCATCAGAAACGCTTTAGCCGAATTTGGTGCCAACAAATCCGGAACTGTATATTATGATGATACAACTGATCACTTATATGAACTCTTCCAGGAAGCGGGAAGTATGTATTATGTAGCCGAACAGGAAGAACATATCTTAGGTGGCGCTGGTATTTATCCTTCAACAGGGTTACCACAAGGAACATGTGAACTGGTTAAAATGTATTTATTACCGAAGGCAAGAAACCTGGGGGTTGGAAGAAAGTTAATAAATGCATGTCTTCAATTTGCAAAAGGCTTTGGTCACATACAAGTATATATCGAAACGATGCCTGAACTTAGAAAAGCAGTAAGCGTTTACGAAAAATATGGTTTTGAATATTTGAACGGACCTTTAGGAAACACAGGGCACTTTGGCTGTGATGTTTGGATGTTGAAGAAAATTGTCTGAACCAGGATTTATGGGATTTTTTGGATTTATAAGAAAAGAGCTATCTCTAATGTTTCAACTTGTGAACTAACCCTTCAACCCTTTCAACCCATCAACCAACATTTCCTACCAATTCCACCTCATACACCGGGCTAAACAAATAAACTTTCTTCGACCCCACTTCTTCACAACGATATCTTTTACGCAGCTTCTCTCCTTTTTTAAACACCCGCCCATCTTTTAACTTAAATAAACTTTTCGGAGGAATTTCTTCTACCAGCATTTGTCCTTCTGCCTTCTTATCGTATCTTCTTAAAACCCGCATTAATCCGTCTTCAGCACAACTGCTGGCAGCAGGATTCGATAATGATGCGATCAATTCCTTTTCAATATCAGCAGGAAAAACTTTGTTTTTTATAAACTGTGCAAGTAATTGGCTAAACAAAGCTTTCCATTCTTTACCATGAGATTGCACCCTGTTACCATATTTATCGAACGTAAGCAAATGCGCCAGTTCGTGCAGAAGCGTTATGAGAAATGAATAAATATTTAAATTGCCATTTACACTTATCCGGTGATTACCCCTGCTGCCTGCATTTCTGTAATCGCCTAAAACACTTTTACGTTCGCGGGCAATGGTTAGGTGAACTTTATATAGCTGCAAATAATCGGCTACAGGTTGAAACGTACCAGGTGGAAGATATTCGTTTAAAGCCTCTAATGGATGCTCAGTTTTCAAGATTTTTTTTCCGTTTGCTTTCTTTCATTACTATATACATTTCCACAAAAGAATAAATGAGGTAAAGCCCCATACAGGCAAATAAAGCAGGTTTATTCATGTTTTTTCCCGCGGCTAAAATGTAAATAAAAGCGGCAAGAGCAAGAGTAAATAGCCTTACTAAGATTCCACTGTAGGCATTACGTAAAAAAGCTTGAGTATTGCCTGCATGCAACCCTTTATTTAATAAATGAATGGAGATAGCAGTGACTAAATAAATAAACAAATTACCACCACTTAACACTTGCCAGTCAAAACCGTATTGTTCCAAACTCTTTCGAAAGACCAGGATAAGGATGCCAAACACTAAAAAAACAGTTACTAACGGAAGCACACTTTTATTAAACATTATTTCTTTTTTGAAGTATCCTTAATTATTTGCCAAATCATTACAATAATAACTAGCAATGGCAACACCCAAACAAATAAGGGTGTCTTGAAAGAAAGCCATTTATCTAATTTAATTCCAACAAATACGGCGAGCGCCAGGCCAACCATAACCTGCATTGTTAACCCGGCATATTTCATAAGTAGCCCGTTATTTCCCGAAGAAGATTTTTGAGTATCCATTAGCGGTGAAACTATTAATTGAAAAATTAATCATTAATCCTTACAGGCTTTCGCACCTTCAAAGGAGTTGTATCATATACGGTATTTACATTTCCCGTAAGCACTTTTTTCAGGTTTAAAAGGTATTGGTCTTTATTTTTCATTGCCTGCTCAAGTGAGTCGGTTCGCAATTTTAAACCCTGCAATTCTTTACGTGCAGATTGGGTTGCGTACCCCGGCACATATTGCTTTAAAGGTGTAAAAACAATCAGGGCAACTGTAAGGCAAACTAAAATAACAAATATGCTGCTTGAGGCGATATAAACACTTAGCCGGGTTAATTTAAAAGTAATTACTTCCTCATAAGTATCATCATTCATTATAACCAGACGGTAGCGGTTGTTAAGACGTTTTAATGTACTTGGAGCCTCCGGTTTGGCCATAATGTTTTATAAAAGGTTAAAGGTAGCAATTGGCCTGTATTCCTATGCCCGCAAAGAAAAATAACGTTATTTTTAAAAATATTTTCTTCCTGATTATGCTTTTAAACAGTCGTCCATTATTCAAGATCTATATCCGTAGTATATACACTACGCTTCTTTTATCGTTTTTGTTTTTATTCAGTCATGCTCAAAAAGGGTTTGAAGTAGAACTTATCAAACCTAAAAAATATGAAAACAGGAAATTAGCTTCTGAAAAAACCGGTAATAAAAAATTCAACTTTCCCCGAAAGGTTTATCATAATACAACTACTCATTATAACTACTATTTCAACGCTAACAATCGTCTAAACGATTTGGTAGTTCGTGCAAAAACTTCTTTTAAAGATGATTACTCACAACTGCTTTCTTTTTATAATTACTCGCTAGATGTAACCTCGCAGGATAAGAGCGAACTTGACTCTATTATTTATAAATGCACGGCAGGTATTTTATTGCATGACCTTAGAAATAGCTGGATAGATAATATGTATTTGCTTTTAGCCAAAGCATATTTTTATAGGAAAGACCAGGACTCTGCCGGACTAACATTACAATATCTCAATTACGCTTATGCGCCCAAGGAGGAAGGCGGCTATCATATTCCCATTGGCAGTAATGCAAGTAACGATAAAGGTGAATTTAGTATTGCAACAGTTGAAAAAAGCAGCATTTGGAATAAACTTACCACCCGCCAGCCCAGCCGTAACGAAAGTTTTATTTGGCAGGTGAGAAACCATATTGAGAAGAATGAATTCGGAGAAGCTGCAGGGGTAATTGAAATACTTAGAAACGATCTTAATTTTCCAGCGAGGTTACACACAGATTTAGAGGAAGTTTTAGCTTACTGGTTTTATAAACAAAAGGTTTACGACAGCTCTGCTTTTCATTTAAACAATGCACTCACTGAGGCTTCTACCGGCCAGGAAAGAGCCCGTTGGGAATATCTGATTGCACAGATGTACCAGTTAGATAATAAGAACGAAGAAGCGGTGGAATATTACCATCGTAGTATAAAGCACACTACCGATCCTGTCATGGATGTTTATGCACGCCTAAATTCAATTAGAATTAACCGTTCTGATAATAAGAATTACATGCAGGAGAATATTGATGCGCTTCACCAAATGGCCAGAAGAGATAAGTACGAAAATTACAGGGACATTATTTATTATGCCGCAGCCTCCATCGAGCTTGAAAGAAAAAACTTTGAAAATGCACAGGACGATCTTCTTAAAAGTGTGAAGTACACTGCAAATAATCCTGCCCAACGAAGCCAATCTTTTCTTTTATTAGGGGATATGAATTTTGACCGTAAAATTTATCCCGTTGCATATAATTTCTACGACAGTGTTGAAGTAAATGCTCTTTCAAATGATCCTGACAGGAACAGGGTAAACGATCGTAAACCTCCTTTAAAAATTATTACGGAAAATACGGTTAGCATTACCAGGCAGGATAGTTTACAGGCGCTTGCTAAAATGCCTGCTGAACAAAGAGAAGCGTTTATAAAAAAACTGGCGCGGCAGTTACGCAGAGCACAGGGCTTAAAAGACGAAGAGGTAGAAAGTGTTAATCCCGCTGTAATGCAGCAGGCTTCCGATTTGTTTGCAAGCACCGAGAAAAGCAATGATTTTTATTTTTATAATGCTTCAGCAAAAGCACGCGGGTTTAGCGAATTTAAAAGCAGGTGGGGACAGCGCCCTAATACAGATAACTGGCGCAGGCAAGGTGCAGCAAACCGTCAAAACCCCGGCCTCGCAATTATAGATACCGGCGCTGCGGCAAATACTGCAAATAATACATCGGGGAAAACAGCCGATATTAGCTATGAGGGGTTACTGCAAAATGTGCCGCTCACCGACCAGCAAATTGCTGAAAGCAATATTACAGTAAGAGAAGCTTTGTATACCCTTGCACAAACATTTTTAAATAAACTGGAAGACTACCCTTCGGCTATAAAAGCATACGAAGAACTGCTAAGGCGCTTTCCAAATAATGCTTATACCGAAGAAATACTTTTCAATCTTGCTAATGCTTATCAAAAAACTGGCGATAAAGAAAAAGCTGATTTTTATAAAAGGGCGCTTATTGCATCCTCACCAAATGGCAAGCTTGCAAAACTGATACAAAACCCGGCACTTGCTAAAAACAACGTTCAGTCAGGCCCTGCAACAAAAAAGTACGAAGACATTTACAACATGTTTATCGAAGGGAATTTTGAGAGGGCGAAATCAGAAAAGAAAATTGCAGACAGCATTTACGGCAATTCTTATTGGACGCCCCAACTGTTGTTTATTGAATCTATTTATTATGTAAAGCAAACCGAAGACAGTACTGCTATAAAAGTGCTTACCAATCTTACCAGTTTATATAGCAGTAATCCTATGGCAGAACGCGCTAAAACAATGATTGATGTTTTAAGACGACGCAAACAAATTGAAAGTGATCTTGCTAAACTAGAAATTACGAGAAACGAGGATGTGAGAAAGGGTATGCCGGTAGATAATACAATAGTAACAAAACCTACAAATGAAAATGCAGGCACTGCAATACCAAAAGTTGATAATAATCCAAAGGTTAACAATCCTATTAACGTGAAACCTGAGCCTCCGGCAGTTAAAAAAGATACCGTAGCTAAACCTCCTGTTATAACTGAAAAACCTGTAGTTAAAAAAGATACCGTAGCTAAACTTCCTGCTATAACTGAAAAACCTGTAGTTAAAAAAGATACTGTAGCTAAACTTCCTGCTATAACTGAAAAACCTGTAGTTAAAAAAGATACTGTAGCTGCACCTCCTGTCGCTAAAAAGCCTGACATTAAAAAAGATACCGCCGTTGCACCTCCTGCTCCAATAGTCGTTAAGAATTTCACCTTTGTTTCAACCGATCCACAATATGTCGTATTGCTTATGGATAAAGTAGATGAGGTTTACGCAAGTGAGGCGAGAAATGCGTTCAACCGCTATAACCGCGAAAGGTTTTATAACCAACCCATTGCCATGTCTTCTTTAAAATTAGATGAAAGGTTCAATATGGTTTTAGAAGGGCCTTTTAACGATGCAAAGGCTGCAGTTAATTATATAGACGAAGTTAGACCAGTTACCGGAAGCAGAATTTTGCCGTGGCTGTCAGCAAATAAATACAGTTTTATAATCATTAGTAACGCCAATCTTGAGTTATTAAAAACTAATAAAAATATGGATGCTTATCAACAATTACTAAGAGAAGCGCTTCCCGGTAAATTCTAATAACAATAGCAAGCTAAGTGTAAGTAGTTCTATAGCTTTGCAGAGACTTCAAAAATTCTCAAAGGATTATTTTCAATATTATGGCAACAAAAAGAATAGCAACAAAAAGACGCACCAGTACTTCAGTAAAAATATTCTATAGAATTGTGTTAATGGGATTTGGTTCTTTTATTCTTTTATTACTATTGGCAAACTGGGGTGTCTTCGGAAAGATGCCTTCTATTGATGACCTTGAAAACCCAAGTGCTTCATTGGCAAGCGAAGTGATTGCCGATGATGGAACCGTAATGGGAAAATACTTTTTGGAAGACAGATCAAACACTGATTTTCATGACATTAGTCCGCATGTAGTTCATGCATTAATAGCAACTGAAGATGAAAGATTTTATAATCACAGCGGAATTGACGGCCGTGGACTGGCACGGGCTATTGCTCACTTAGGCAAAGACGGAGGAGCGAGTACAATTTCTCAACAGTTAGCTTTCAACTTATTTAATGGAAACAGGGCCCGCAACCCTATTTCGCGAACTATGCAAAAAGTTAAAGAGTGGATTATAGCCGTTAAGTTAGAAAGGAATTTTACAAAAGATGAAATTCTTGCATTTTACCTTAATACTGTTCCCTTCGGCGATAATGTATTTGGCATTAGAAATGCTTCCCGCATTTTTTTTCAGAAAGATCCCGATGTAATTAATATTGAAGAAGCGGCTGTATTAATCGGAATGCTTAAAGGATCAACTTTGTATAACCCCAGGGTTAATCCAAAAATGGCGCTCGACCGCCGTAATACTGTACTCGACCAAATGGTTCGCAACAATTTTCTTACTACCACTCAAGCTTCGCGGCTTAAAGCAAAACCAATTGCATTAAACTACAAGAAGATTAACGAGACAGCCGGTTTAGCTCCTTATTTTAGAATGGTTTTAGGGCAGGAAATGAAAAAGTGGTGTAAAGAGCACACCAAACCAAACGGTGATAATTATGACTTGTATCGTGATGGTTTAAGAATTTACACAACTATAAATCCACGGATGCAGGTTTACGCTGAAGAAGCTGTAAGTAAGCATGTGAGTTACATGCAAAAGATATTGAACTCACAAAGCAATATTCGCAAGGGCACTGTATGGAAAGACCGGGAAGAAGTTTTGCAAACCGCAATGAAAAATAGTGAGCGCTGGAAAAACCTTAAGAAAGAGGGTCTTGAAGAGAAAGATATTAAAAGGACCTTTTTTAGAAAAACGCACATGAAGATTTTTGCTTGGAACACTAAACGTGAAGCCGATACAACCATGACCCCTTATGACTCTATTAAGTATCACAGGCAAATGTTACAGGCAGGTTTTATGGTAATGGATCCGCTTAGCGGAGAAATTAAAGCCTGGGTAGGTGGAATTGATTTTAAGAACTTTAAATATGATCACGTAAATGTAAATACCAAAAGGCAGGTAGGCAGTACTATTAAACCTTTGCTTTATGGTCTTGCCATAGAAGATGCAGGCTTTACTCCTAATACTACTGTACGTGATGTGCAGCAGGACTTTGGTAGCCTTGGCCTCGTTCCCGCTACGGATGCTACATGTACAGGTCGTTCCGTGTCAATGGCATCAGCCTTAATGTGGTCGCGCAACTGTGCTACTGCTTATATCATGAAGCAATTAGGCAATGGAGGTAACGATGGCGCTAAACGCTTTGTCGACTTTTTAAGGAACTGTAATATTCAAACTAAAATTGATCCTTTCCCCTCTATTGCATTAGGAGCCTGCGAAATAAGTTTGTACGAAATGATGCAGGGTTATAGTATGTATCCTGGCCGTGGCTTCAATTCCAAGCCTTTAATGATTGCCCGTATCGAAGACAAGAATGGTAATGTTCTGGAAAACTTTTTGCCCGCCCAACGTAAAGAAGTTATCAGTGAAGTAACTGCATATAGTGTTGCCTTAATGATGCAGGGAGTTATTCAGCAGGGAACAGGCCGTCGTATGGCAAGCTATGGATTAACAGGCGAGATCGCCGGTAAAACAGGAACTACGAATGATAATAGCGATGCCTGGTTTATAGGTTATACTCCACAGTTACTTGCCGGTGCATGGGTAGGCTGCGATGATCGGTTTATTCGCTTCAACAGTGATGAAATGGGACAGGGTTCTTCTGCAGCCTTACCTATCTGGGCGTACTTCTTCAATAAGGCATTAGCAGATAAAACGTTGGGTTTAGATAGAAATGCACAGTTCTCCAAACCTGAAATAATGAGTAATGATGTTATTTATGATTACCAGAATAATGTAAATAACGACATTCCAAAAGCAGAAGGTGAAGATATGGGTAACGGCTCTTCTGAAGATTATATAATCCCGGATACGAAGCCTGAAGATATAGGTGCTGAAAGTGATATTCCCGCTGAAAAAACAAAGCCGGGAGTTAGCAATTTAAAAACAACTACAGAGACACCGCCTAAAGCTGAAGTTAAGCCGGCGGAACCAAATATTGAAGATCTTAGTCCGCGAGAGAAACGAAAATTACGACGCCAGCAAAGAAGAGAAGGCAAGACTGATGACACCAATTAACAGCACAGCCTAACGAGATTAGGCGGTTGGTAAGGTAAATAGAAGCTATAATTTTAGAAAGCCAGTGCATTAATTCATTGGCTTTTGCATTATTTTCTCTTTATAGGTTTACTGCGGTTTTAAAATTGCAAATGTTTCTATTAAATTTTATGTCAAAGTGGAGGATCGGATGTTCAGGATTTCATTATAAGCATTGGAAAGGGATATTCTATCCTGAAGGTCTTGCTCAAAGTAAGTGGTTCAATTTCTATAACCAGCACTTCAAATCATTTGAGCTTAATGTCACTTTCTATCGCTTTCCGCGGTTATTGGTTTTAGAACCCTGGTATAATGAAAGTGATGGGTCCTTCAGTTTTTCGGTAAAGGCACCGCGTTTAATAACGCACTATAAAAAATTTATAGAGACCAAAAGAATGGTTCAGGATTTCTATGGTACTGTGCAGGAAGGTTTGAAAGAAAAGTTAGGATGTGTTTTGTTTCAAATGCCCCCACAAATGGTTTATAAAGAAGAAAAGCTTGAACAAATTATAGATAATCTTGACCTTTCAGTAAAGAATGTTTTAGAATTTAGACATGAAAGCTGGTGGAACGCGGAGGTCTATAATAAGCTCTCGAAACATGATATTACTTTTTGTGGCATGAGTCATCCTCAACTGCCGGAGGATGTAATTCAAAATACGAAAGTTGTATATTATCGTTTTCACGGCATCCCACATTTATACTCCTCCCCTTACGAATTGTCTAAACTGACAATGATAGCAGATGAGATACACGCAAACACAAAAACTAAGGAAGTCTATATTTATTTCAACAACGATATTGGGGGATCGGCAATTAAAAATGCTAAAGAGATGGAAGAATATGTTTTACAGTTTCATATTTAATGAATTGTTATGATTAGTTGTTAGCTCTAAAAACATGAAGACGAATTTCTAATTATTTGGTGATGATTGGAGAAAAACGTTTTAGCCGGATTTGGATATCTGCCTGTCTCTTACCTATGTCATGCCTTCTTGTGCAACAGTAACAACAATAAGTAGCTCATCAAAGTGTATTTTACAGCAGCAATAGTTTGTATCAGTAATTTTTTCGACCTCCTTGCAAATGTGATTTTACCGTATTAGTTTTAGAAGAAATTTAGTACCTCCCAACGCAAATAAAAAGATGTAGCTGAGTGGCTTAATAAATAGAAGTAAAAGCTGAAATAAAACTTACCATTATCTTTTAAAAAAATTTAGATGAGCTTAAAAAGTAAGGTCGCCGTTGTTTCTTTTTTAGTGCTTTTATTATTATCTGTTCAGTCATGCTATTCTATTATTCTCGTTAATAAAAAAGGCCTACCTGTTCCTGATCCTTTGAATAACGATATAGGCTTCTATAATGCCAGGCAAGTAATTCAAATTGATACAACGATTAAATTATCACTCGCAAAAAATTACGTGTTGTTCCAGGAAGGATGTCCGGAAGGAGGCTTTCATTCAGTTGAATATCGTGCAACTTTAGGAGGTGTATTGCTTAGTGGCTTAACTCTTGGCAAAATTAGAAAGGTTAAGGTGAAGTACACTTGTTTAAAAGAAAAAAACTAATATGGCAACTACTTCAGAACAGGAAGGATCCAAGTGGAACACAGTGCACTTTAATGGTCCGTTTCCAACAAGGATATTATATAAAACTACTTTGGAGCCAGATAGCAAGCTACCTTCTAAAATAGATCGTTTCAATGATGTTGCAAAAGAAATACAGCGCTTACTTAAAGAGACCACAGATGCAAACGAAGGTTTTAGGGCTTTTGGTGCAAGGTGGTCAATGAACAATGTCGCTCATCATAAAGACAGAATGCATTTTAATGAAAACATGAACATAAAAAAGTCAATTTCAAATGATGAAATGCATCCCAATTCTTCTTTTAAGAAAGAGGACCTTTTTCTAATTGAATGTGGAAATAAAATTAAAGAAATAACCGAATTTATAAAGCGTGAAGGAAAGTCATTAAAAACGTGTGGTGCAAGTAATGGACAAACTATTGCAGGAGCTATTTCAACCGGTGTTCATGGATCAGCTCTAAATGTAGGCAGTGTTCAGGATTTTGTTGTCGGAATTAACTTAATCATCGGGCCTGATAAAAACGACATTATTTATTTAGAAAGGCAAAACGAGCCTGCTTTAAGCGATCAGTTTGCATTAAGTATAAATGCAAGGGTCATTAGAAATGATGCATTATTCAATGCTGCATTGGTTGGTTTGGGAGGGTTTGGATTTATACATGGTGTTGTTATAGAAACAGAAGATCTGTACCTTTTAAACAGGTATGTAAGGAAAATAAACAAGTCCGTAGCGCTGGATTTAGCAGTGACAATGAATTTTAAGGATTCTGAATTTAAAATCGACGCTGAAGTGGATGCCAATGGAAAGCCAAGTAATCCTTATCATTATAAAATTTTTATAAACCCTTATAATGACAACGCAGATTATGTTGTTGAGGCAATGTATAAAAAGAAATTTAGAACAGACTACCCTGATCCAATTCCGCGTATTCAAACTGCTTTATATAAAGACCTTATTGTATTGTTTGGCAAAATTGCGGCCCAACATAAAAACAATATTCCGAGGCTTATTAAACTTTTAGAGAAAGATATTCTGCCAAGCGTTGATTAAAACCTAACGGGTACACTGGGAGAAATATTTGATGATGCAATCAATCAAGGTCCAGCTTTTGCCTGTTCTGTTGGAGTTGACCATAAAGATTCAAAACGGACACTTGAAGTATTAATCGATCTTGTTAGAGACGCAGGTACCATACCGGGAATCTTTGCAATGCGATTTGTTAAGGCTTCGAGAGCTACGCTGGCTTTTACTAAATTTCCCATTACCTGTATGATTGAAATTGATGGTGTTTTATGGAAGGGAAACAACAGGATGATTAGTTTAGAAAATTTTAGTAAAAGAATGATTGAAGTATTAATTCAGAACAGGATAGATTTTACTATACACTGGGGTAAGAATGCAGCATGGTCGTTTCCGGAGTTAGCAAAAAAAATGTATGGCGACAGAGTGGCAAAGTGGAAAGAACAAAGAAGTTCATTGCTTTCTGAAAAGCAATTGAAAATGTTCTCTAATGACTTTTTTGTAACAACGAACTTATAAAATAGATTACTGCTATCCGAGCTTTTATTGCATTAATATGGAAAGAGAAGATGAATAAATAAGGAAATTTACTCGGATAAAATTTTAAAGAACAATTGCAGTAAGCATAAAATTAGGGCTTAAACTTTCCACTTTTACTTTTAGCAAACCATCATTTCCTACACCCAAAAGTTTTGCAGCAGCACCTGTTAAATCAACAACCCTGCCCATTTTAGCCATTCTTTCGTGCATGCGATCATTAATTCTTACTATAACAGATTTGTTATTGAAGAGATTAGTCACTTTTACCCAAGTGTTAATTTTGAAATTATTACTGGCGGCAGTCAAATTAGTTTGCCTAAATATTTCTCCTGTAGCAGTTTTAAGTCCATTAAAGCGATTGGCGTAAAAACTCGCAATTCCATTTAGAGATTTCTTGTCGGAGATTTTTTTCTGGGCGGACGCAAATGCTGGTATCAGCAAGAACGATAGTATGAGTTTTTTCAAAAGTGGCAAATTTTTTGTGTTACGAAATATTTTAGCTCTACTTGATTAGCTTCATCCTGATAGGACGCAAATGTAATTATATACTTTTACATAATGCCTTGAAATGTGAATAGTTTTACACAATCTTCTTCTTTTTCCCCATTTTTTTGACATCTTCGTAATATTACTATAACATATTTAACTTTTATTGAAATGTAAGCATCGTTAGTGGCCAATACTAACATTCCCTCATCAATTCAGTTTCTTCATGCATAGTTTTTATCGTGACGATAAATTTCGAAACGTATTGCTCTTATTTACCGGTAAAAAAAATAACAGCTTAACTTATCTCCCAATCTCAGTAAGCTGCCTGCTGTCTTCATAATATTGCAGGCCTTGATAATAATAGCTTTAAAGAAAAGCTTCACTTATCAAATACCTGCTATTTGTACTTATACTGTAATATTGCATTGGTTGAAGGGGCAAGCGTTTAAATCTGAGTGATGTTTTATATTTCGTTTTAGCATGTACATTCAACCTTTTAAAATTATAGAATGGGTAAAAACTTATTAATAGTAGAATCTCCGGCGAAGGCTAAGACGATTGAGAAAATACTGGGAGATGATTTTGAGGTAAGAAGTTGCTATGGGCACATACGCGATCTTGAGAAAGACGACATGGGCATTGATATAAATAATAATTATCAGCCACGTTATATTGTTCCTGAAGATAAGCAGAAGGTGGTTAAAGAGCTTAAACAAGGCGCCAAGAAAGCGAAGGAAGTATGGCTGGCATCGGATGAGGATCGTGAAGGCGAAAGCATTAGCTGGCATTTGGCCGAAACATTAGGATTAGATCCTAAATTAACAAAGCGAATTGTTTTTCACGAGATAACTGCACCCGCTATTCGCAAAGCTGTTCAAAATCCCCGCACAATTAATATGGATTTGGTAAATGCACAACAGGCACGCCGGATCCTTGACAGACTTGTAGGTTTTGAACTTAGTCCTGTATTATGGAGAAAGATAGGGATGCAACGCAGTCTTAGTGCAGGCAGGGTGCAAAGCGTTGCGGTACGTTTAATTGTTGAACGAGAAAGAGAAATAAACAACTTTAAGCATGAAAGCAGCTATAAGATTGAAGCGATTTTTTCCGCACCTGACATTAATAGTAAGACGGTAAGCTTTAAAGCCGAGGGTCCTCAAAAAATTGTAAAGCAGGAATCTGCACAGGAGTTTTTAGAAGGTTGCAAAAATGCAGAATATACCGTTGCTGATGTAACCGTAAAACCAGCTAAGCGTACGCCGGCCGCTCCTTTCACTACCTCAACTTTGCAACAGGAAGCAAGTCGTAAGCTTGGTTACAGTGTAAGCAAAACAATGCTGCTTGCCCAAAGACTGTACGAAAGCGGTAAGATAACTTATATGCGTACAGACAGCATCAACCTTAGCGAAACTGCCCTCGAGGATGTACAGAAAGAAATAAGAAGCAGTTACGGCGACAAATACTACCAGCCCCGCAAGTACAAAAATAAAAATGAGAACGCACAGGAAGCTCACGAAGCCATCCGTCCTACTTATATGGAAGCTCATACGGTACCTGATGAAGATGCGCGGCGATTATACGAACTTATCTGGAGAAGAACGATCGCCTGCCAAATGAGTGATGCTGTATTTGAAAAGACAACAGCTAAGATAAATATCTCAACCAATAAAGAAAGCCTTGCTGCCCACGGAGAAGTAATGAAGTTTGACGGTTTCCTGAAAGTATATTTGGAAGGCAAAGATGACGCAGAAGATGAGGAAGAAAATGAAGGAATTTTACCGCCACTGAGGGTAGACCAGAAACTGGATTTCAGAGAAATGAATGCTACTCAAAAGTTCACCCGTCCTGCACCAAGATATACTGAAGCTTCTTTAGTAAAAAAGCTGGAGGAATTAGGTATTGGCCGGCCTTCAACCTACGCTCCTACTATTACCACAATAATTAAAAGAAATTATGTAGAAAAGCGTGATAAGGACGGTGTAAAAAGAGATGTAAATGTTTTACGCCTAAAAAAAGACAATTCGTTACATAAAGAAGTAATTACTGAGATTACCGGAGCTGAAAAAAGCAAATTGTTTCCTACTGACCTGGGGATGGTAGTAACGGACTTTTTGAAACTTCATTTTAAAAAGGTAATGGATTATGGTTTCACAGCACACATAGAAGAGGAGTTCGATGAGATCGCGGGCGGTAAAATGCTTTGGAATACCATGATTGACGATTTTTACAAGCCCTTTCATAATGATATTGAGCACACGCTTGAAAAAGCTGAAAGAGCTAAAGGCGAAAGAGAGTTAGGCATTGATCTGGAAACAGGGAAGAAAGTTATTGCCAGGATGGGACGTTATGGCCCCATGGTACAAATAGGAAATGCTGAAGAAGAAGAGAAACCAAGGTTTGCAAAATTGAAAGCTAACCAAAGCATTGAGACCATAACAATGGAAGAAGCGATGGAGTTGTTTAAACTTCCGCGTAACCTTGGAGTTTTTGAAGGCAGCGATGTATTGGTGAATATTGGAAGGTTTGGCCCTTATGCTTCGCACGACAAAAAGTTTTACTCGCTAAATAAAGAAATGGATCCGTACAATGTAAGTATAGAAGATATTGCTCCTATGATTGAAGAAAAACGTAAAGCCAAAGACGACCGTACATTGAAGGTTTTCGAGAAAGAAAAAATACAGATTTTAAAAGGTCCTTATGGCCCATACATAAAGCAGGGGTTACGTAATTATAAACTTTCAAAAGAACAACAGGAAAGGGCTGCAAATCTTACCATAGAAGAAGTAAAAGCAATTATTGAAGAGCTGAAAGCAAATCCGCCTAAAAAGGTTGTAAGAAGGAAAAAGTCTACCTGATATAGTTAGTTCCTAAAGGATTTTTTGTGGTCTATACTCTTATATTATGAAACAAACATGCTTTTGGTAATCCACTTATAATAGTGCTTGGTACTGATAATCAAATTGTTTTAAGACTTACTTCATCTTCTATTACCAGTAAATTCGCAACTTCTTTACCGGAAAATTAGGTTTGTATTCAGAAAATACGACAACGAAAGTCTATGAAAAATTTATTGAAATACCTAATCCTGGTTCGTTGGATGGTTTCACCTGCCCAGTTGAATAATCTAAACCACTTGCAATGTCCTCATTTAAAAGGAGTGGACCATCAACATCTACAAAATCTAATTGAGGGAGAAAATGTACAACAGCAGCAGATCCAATTGAACTTTCATTCATAGAACCCATCATCACCTTCATACCTAATTCGCGGGCTTTTGTTATCATCCTTCGGGCAGGAGTAATTCCGCTACATTTCGTAAGCTTAATATTTACACCGTGAAAGTGTTCGTAGCATTTTTGAACGTCCTGCTCAAAAACGCAGCTTTCATCAGCAAACAAAGGCAAAGGAGATTCTGCAAATAATTGCTTCATACCTTCCCAATTTGCTTTATCTAAAGGTTGTTCAATCATTTCCACGCCCAAACCGGCTAAAACAGGTATTTTCTCCAGCGCCTCCTTTGTTGTCCAGCCTGAGTTTGCATCTACCCTTAAAATCGCGTCTGTATGTTTTCTTAATGCTTCAACAATAGCAATATCATCCGGTGTTCCCAACTTGATCTTATAGATTAACCACGGCTTTTCCTGCATCTTGGTAACCATTTTTTCTATAGTATCTATACCTATTGTATAATCTGTAATAGGTGTTTTCTCAAATTTTGTATTCCATAAATCATATAATGGCTTGCGTTTCATTTTACCAAAAAGATCCCATCCTGCCATATCTAAAGCACAAACTAAAAACGGGTTGTTTGGAAATAAATGATGCAGGTAATGCCAATAACGTTCAGGATCAGTAAAGGCGAACTTCTCAACAAATGTTTTCTTTTTTTCGAGGTCCTCAATCATTTGTTCTAAAGTGATATTATAGTAAGTGATGGCCGGTGCTTCACCGTATCCTTTAAACCGCCCAACTTCCAATTCAACCACCAAAGATGGCTGGTGCGTTTTCGTCCCCCTTGAAATGGTGAAGGGATGTTTAAAAGGGAGATTAAACGACCAGTATTTAACCTTCACAATATTTTACTTTTTAGATGGGAAATTAATTTTCTTTTTGGCTTTTTGGATTCTGATTTAAGTAGGTTAACGCCCTGCTTCAGCAATAGACATTTTTAGTTCTGAATTAAAACCTTTTTGAGCCAGCAGGTTCTCAAGCGTTAAATGCATTCGGTAACACCAATAATGCTTTGGATCGGCCGGAATATTTATACGCTCTTCAGAGGGGTTTTCTCTTCTTAACTCTTTATCCATTCCTAGCAAATCCTGCAATTGGAAAATACTCCATATTGCGGGAGAATACAGGTGCTGCTTAACAATTAACTGGTTTATCCACGGCTCGCAATAAAAAGGTGCAGTACCCCACTGCCCTAATTCCTGGTTGAAAAAATGTTGTGTTACTGGCCTGTCTTCTTCCCACCAACCTCTTATAGTGCTCATATCATGCGTTGAAGGTGTTACCACGCTTAAATACGGAGCATCGTTAGGATGGAAAAAATCACGTGTAGGATCTTTAGGCATGCGCTGAATTTCGAGGCTTAAGATAGCGAGTTCTTTCATTACTCCCGGTACACAGTCAGGCACCATACCAAGATCTTCTCCGCAGATAAGCATGTTTGTGCTCCGCTTTAATTCAGGAAGTTTTTTCATTGCCTCTTTATACCAAAAGTCATCCTGCCGGCGAAAGAAATAGTTAACGTACAGATCCTTTAACTTATGTTGTGTATCTCCATCGAGATACTTAAACGTTGATGTGTCTTCAATCAAGATTCTGAAATGGAAGCGTGTTTTATCAGATCCCTTCTCAAATAAAAGAACATTAGATATAATATCGAATAAACCGTGTTTAAGTTTATGATTTTGAGAGTTTTGCTCCTTCTCCAAAAAATAGCTTTCAACTTTTCTTTGGGTATCAAATGCGGTTTTCAAAATATAATACCCAGTATCTGATAGCTGTAAAAACTCGCTCTTTACCATTTCTGACAGGTGTCCAAAAACTTCAATTAAAACAGCGTTATTTATAAATGGTTTGCAAAATCTGTCGTAGTTAAAGTTAACACCCCTTTCAATAAATTCATTCTGATGAACAGGCAATGCAGGAACAAAACGGCCCATTATGCCTTCTACTGCATCCATAGGGATGCTCCATATTCTAAAAAAGCCAAGGATATGGTCAATGCGAAAGGCATCAAAATAATAGCTCATCTGCTTAAAACGTTTTTTCCACCAGGTAAAACTATCCTGCTGCATTTGCTGCCAGTTATAGGTGGGAAAACCCCAATTTTGCCCTTTAATAGCAAAATCATCTGGCGGTGCGCCGGCCTGCATATCCATATTGTATAATTGCGGCTCCTGCCACGCATCAGAACTATGGCGATAAATACCAATGGGTATATCTCCTTTTACAATTATCCCCTTCGCATGGGCATACTCTGTAGCTTCTTTTAATTGCAGATGTAAATAATACTGAACAAAATAATTAATACTGATTTCATCTGCCGCCTCTAAAGGAGAGCCAGCCAACGCTTCAATTGTCTTAGCATCGTAAGTTTGGTTAGTCTGCCACCTTGAAAAATCAGCAGTTTTATATTTATCCCGAAGAAAACAAAACGCGGCGTATGGAACCAACCAATGCGCATTATCATTAAAGAACGATTTAAAACCTATGCTTCTAAATGTTGGTTTTTTTTGAGACGGAAAAATCTTTTCAATAAAAGACCATTTTACTTCCATAACCTCGTCATACGAAACTTCCGTTTTGCTGTTGAGTTTGTTTTGTATATCAGTTAAAGACGAAAGCAGTCCCTTGTTTTGTCTGCTTACAACCGCTGGCAAATGAAGGTATAACGGGTGCAAGGCAAAGGCGGATATAGCGGCATAAGGATAACTATCGGCTTTGGTATATGTAGCAGTCGTATCGTTAACCGGTAATATCTGAACAACCTTTAAACCGACTTCTTTAGCCCAGTCAACCATCAACTTAAGATCGTTAAACTCACCAACACCTAAGCCCTTTTCGCTCCTTAAACTAAAAACAGGAATAGCAACACCGGCACCTCTAAAACTGTTATTAGGTAACACTGCAAATCCGTCCGTTACAACCGTTATTTTTGTGGTAGAGGGATTATCATATAAGAAACGGTTTTTACCGCTTTCATACTGTACAAACTTCTTTTCATTAATATCGTACATGCCATATTTATACTCAACAGGAAAAGAAGCTGCTGACAATTCTAATTGTATAGTATACCAATCTTCATTTTTCCCGCGTGAGAGTAACAAAGGTGTATCCGTATTCCATTCGGCTAATTCGGGTATCGATCCAATTATACATAACCCTTGCCCTTTTAATAAGAGTGGGGCTTTTACTTTAAAAACGTGTGTTACAATTTCAGGCTCAATTGCATTTACCGGGGTGTAATTGTTTTTTAAAAGAACACTTTTAAACGGTTCAGTATAAAATGTGTTTTCTATGGCACTTGTAGAATTCCAATCGTCAACAAGAACCATTTGTTCTTTGTTTCGAAGAGAGGAAGGTATTATTCTGTCATCGCCCCATTCAACGGTAATACTACCGTCTTCATCCTTCATCAGATATTTATAGCAAATAGTGGCAGGTAAAACTTTATTTTCCGGAATGTTGAGAGTTCCATACCAGTAATCGGCATTAAAATATTGTAATTGAAAGGCCGTTTCTGCATCATTATTTCCTAAAAGAGAATGATTACCTAATACACAAATTGATTGACCCGGTTTAGTATGAAACTTTACTTTAAAAGTAATTGTTTGTAAAGGAGTTCCTTTAATAGGCGTAGATTTTTTCTTTATTTTTTCCCCCGAATCGCTCGGTGCTATTTTCGTAGTATTAGCCTTAAAATAACCAGTTTTTATTTCTTCTATTTTAGATGAAGTAAGCTGTTTTACTTTTTTATCACCATGCCCTTCGCTGTTATTTAAACCTTTCTCTGAAACTAAATCTGACCTACCTTTTTTTCGCGTTTCGGTATTGAAAGATATAGTATTAGGGAGCATGTCTTCCTCTAAATCAGGTTTTTCGGCCTCGCTTTCTTCGCCGTTTTTTTCAGCTTCATGGTTCTGCTGATTTTCATTTATAGTACCAACAGAACTATTATCGGTCGCAGACATATCTTCATTTTCGTAGAAAGAAGTTTCAGTATTCAAGGTTGTTATTTTAGTTCGGCGGCGAAAATAAATAAAACATTTTAACCACTTTAACGAGGTTCCAAAACAAATATTGATAATATTAATGCAACTCTTATTTTTGCCAAAACTTCAAAAGCATGGAAACTACAAAAGCGACGGGAAAATATTGGTTATATTTCTTCATATCGTTAATAGTAATGATCCTATTATTAATTTTTGTAACTAAATTTTTTTGGGTGGCACTTCCATTTGTTGTAACCTTTTTTGCAAAGGGGCTTAATCTCCTTTAACCTTACAATAACTACTATTTTCGATCAATAAACAGAAAGAGGCTTTATCTTTTGCAAGACAAAGCCTCTTTCTGTTCTAAGAAAAATATCTTAAGCTTTATTTATATTTATTAGTTTAGAATGAGTAAGGTAACTTTTATTAGGACTGTAAAGAAATAAACAAGTTCCGTTCTTGATTTTCTCAATCACAGGCTTGTATATAGTTGGAGAAAGTGCGGGACATCCAAGACTGCGACCAATAAAGCCTTGGTGTTTAATAATACTTTCATTGATGTATTCTGCACTATGCATTACTATTGCACGGCTTAAAGCATTATCATTAAATCCGGGTTCTTCGCCCATTAAACGCATTGAGAAGCCATGTTTACCTTCATACGTTCCACCGGTTACATAAAAACCAAGACTGCTTTTAAAACTCTCGGGCTGGTTAGAAAACTCCTGCGCTACTTCTCTACCTGAATTTCTCCCGTGAGAAACATAAGTATTAAATAAAACTTTACTATTCTTAAGGTCTATAACAAATAAACGCTTTTTACTGGAAGCACGACTAAAATCTACTATTGAAATAATCTGATCGTTGTGAAGTTTACCTGCTGCAAGTAGATTTTCAAAACCTTTAATACCAAACTCGAAAGCTTCTTTAGATAATCCTAAACTTGCAAGCTGAAGATTATCATAAATAGATAATTTATCACTAGCCTGGTCATTGTTAACAGAAGAATTGGCAGTTGTAGTATTAGCAGCAGTAGTATTAGTAGCAGTAGTGTTATCAGTAGTAGTAATTTCTACAGCATTAGTAACAGAGGTTTCAACAGGCTTTGTTGCGTAAACGAAAAGGAGATTAATAAGGACAACAGAGGATATTAACAG